>CAKSDT010000057.1 GCA_934446135.1 uncultured Clostridia bacterium | reverse complement strand
ATAGTTATAGAGGGACTTGACTCAAGCGGAAAGGCAACACAAACCAAACTTATAGAAAAAAGACTGAGGGAAATGAAGTATAATGTTTTAAGAATTAGTTTTCCGGATTATGAAAGCAATTCTTCGGCATTGGTTAAGATGTATTTAAACGGTGAACTTGCACCCAAGGCGGAAGATATTAATCCTTATGCTGCATCTTCCTTTTATGCGGTAGACAGATATGCTTCTTTTAAAGCAAAATGGGGTGATTTTTATTTAAACGGCGGTATTGTGATTGCCGATAGGTATACAACCTCAAATATGATTCACCAGGGGTCGAAGATAGATGGAACAAGAATAAAAAATTTATATCTTGACTGGTTGTTTGATTATGAATATAAACTGCTTAAACTTCCTGTTCCGAATAAAGTTATTTTTCTTGATATGCCGCCGGAGGTTTCAAGAGAACTGATGAAAAACAGAATGAATAAGTTCACCGGTGAGGCACAGAAAGACATTCACGAAAGGGATTTTGCATATCTTGAAAAATCATACCTTAATGCAATGTATGTTGCAAAAAAATTTGATTGGGACAAGGTTTTTTGCGTTGAAGGTAATCAGGTACGCTCAATTGAAAGCATTAATGATGAAATTATGAACAAAATACTTGTTGATGTTTTGAGGAGAAAACCTTTGGGAGGAAAGAAAAATGGTTAATATGTTGTTTGCCGACGGATTTGAAGAAGTTGAAGCACTAGCAGTTGTTGATATGCTTAGAAGAGCGGATATAAAGATAAATATGGTATCTGTTTCCGAAAGCAGTTTTGTTATAGGTGCACACGGCATTAAAGTTGAAACTGATATAAATCTTAAAGATGTAAAAGTTTCTGATATGCTTGTACTTCCGGGAGGTGTTCCGGGAGTTCCTAACCTGAGAGACAATAAGCAAGTTCTTGATTTAATAAAGTTGTATTATAATTCGGACAAGTACATTGCTGCAATTTGTGCGGCTCCTTCAATTCTGGCTGAACTGTCATTGATAGACGGAAAGAAGGTTACTTCATATCCGTCATATTCTGACAAACTTGGGGATGCCGTTTACACGGACGATTCAGTAACTGTTGACGGAAAGTTTGTTACCTCAAAAGCCTGCGGAACGGTTTTTGATTTTGCCTTCAAAATTATAGAAATATTAAAAGATAAAGATACTGCACTAAAAGTTAGTAAGTCAGTATACTACAGGTGATTCAAATGAAAAAATTCAGTTCAAGAAAAATCAATTTTGTCTTGATTTCCGTTATAGTTTTATCTGTAATTATATTGGTTGAATTTACAGGAATATTGAGAACGAAAAAAGAAGTGGCTGTGGAAATACCTGAAGGTACCGCGGTTTCTTCGCTTGCCGGTATTTTAAAGGAAAATAAACTCATCGGTTCAGAATTTCTTTTTAAAATGTACTGCAAGACGCAAAATGGTATACTTCAAAGCGGTGTGCATAAGTACAGAATTAAGAGTTACTCGTCTCTTTTTTCTACCTCATGTGAGAATACATCGACCGGTATCACTGTTACTGTCACAGAGGGAATGGAATTTGATGAAATTGCAAAACTTTTAGAGTCTAAAGGATTGGGAAACTACGATGATTTTGTTTCGGAAGCAAAAATTGATAAGTTTGATTACTGGTTTTTGAAAGGATTACCCAAGAGAGAATTTGAGTTAGAAGGGTATTTGTATCCTGATACTTACAGTTTTTCAAAATCCCAGTCTCAGCACGAAATTTTAGATATAATGCTTAAAAACTTTGATAACAAATTTGACAGTTCAATGCGTAAACGGGCAGAGTCAATGGGAAAATCAGTTGATGAAATAATAACCCTTGCTTCTATAGTCGAAAGAGAGGCTGCAGCAAAATCAGAATTTGATATAGTTGCGGGAATTTTTTATAACAGGATTAATAAAGTGGGCGAATCTAAAGGATATCTCGAATCCTGTGCTACCGTTCAATATATACTGAAAGAGCGGAAATCGGTTTTATCTGTTTCAGATACAAAAATTGATTCTCCGTATAACACATATAAATATCAGGGATTGCCCGTCGGTCCGATTGCATCGCCGGGGTTAGTCGCAATAAAGGCAGCACTTCATCCCAAAAAGACAAAATATTTATATTTTGTTGCGAAAGGCGACGGTACTCATCTGTTTGCAGAAACCTATGATAAACACAAAGAAAACATAAAAAAGGTAGGTTTATAAAAGTTGGCTGGTGAAAAGATTCATCTTGATTATATAACCGACTATCTTCATGAAGTTTTACCCGAGTCGGATGGATTTATGAAGGAACTTGAATTATATGCTGAAAAGAACGGTGTTCCTATAATTCATCCTGAAGTTCGGGCTTTGATTGATGTGATTTGCAAAATTAAGAAACCCAATAAAATTCTTGAAGTCGGTACAGCTATTGGATACTCCGCTATAAACTTTGCATTATGTTCGGACAAAAAATCAAAGGTTGTGACAATTGAGCGTGATAGCACAATGACCGAAATGGCACTTATAAACATTGAAAAGGCAAATTTATCTGACAGAATTCATGTGTTGGAAGGTGAGGCACTTGAGGTGCTTGATTGTCTCAATTCGAAATATGACATAGTATTTATTGATGCTGCGAAAGGTTATTACAATGAGTTTTTGGATAAAATTACAGACCTTATTAACGATGGAGGTCTTATTATATCTGATAATGTGTTATATAAGGGTATGACTGCTGAAGATAGCCTGGTAAAAAGGAGACAAAAAACAATAGTGGGAAGAATGAGGGAGTAATTGAACCGACTTTGTCACAGTTCGGAGTTTACAACCTCAATTATTCCTATAGGTGACGGAGTTGCACTTACATATTACAAAAAAGGAGACAGAAATGAATAAACCGGAATTACTTGCACCGGCTGGAAGTTTAACAAAACTAAAATATGCTGTTACATACGGTGCCGATGCCGTATATATAGGCGGAGAGTGTTTTTCACTCCGTGAGGCAGCAGAAAACTTTTCGATAGAAGAAATTAAAGAGGGAATAGAGTTTGCTCACAGTCGTGGGAAAAAGGTGTATATAACGGCAAATATAATACCGCACAATTCGGATTTAGAGGGTTTTGAGGAATATGTTCTTACGGTTTATAATATGAATGCCGATGCAATAATCATAAGCGATCCGGGGCTTTTGGCGATTACGAAAAGAGTTGCTCCGAATCTTGAAATTCATATGAGTACACAGGCAAACAATGTAAACTTTGAAAGTGCAAATTTTTGGTACAGTCAAGGCGTTAAGAGAGTTATTCTGGCAAGAGAACTGTCTTTGGATGAAATATCGGAAATAAGAAAAAAAACACCTCCGGAACTTGAAATTGAATGCTTTGTTCACGGTGCTATGTGTATATCTTATTCCGGAAGATGTCTGCTGTCGAACTATATGACAGCACGGGACAGCAACCTTGGTGCCTGCTCGCATCCATGCAGATGGAAATATTACCTTATGGAAGAAAAACGCCCGGGCGAATATATGCCCGTGTTTGAAAACGAAAGAGGTACATTTATTTATAATTCCAAAGATTTATGTATGATAGAACATATTCCTGATTTAATCGAGGCAGGTATAACCAGTTTTAAAATAGAGGGCAGAGTAAAAAGTGAGTATTATGTTTCAACCGTGGTAAAGGCATACAGAGATGCTGTTGATAACTATTTTGACGGCAGAAATTTTGATAAAAAACTTTCTGAAGAGTTGTGTAAGGTGAGTCACAGAGAGTATACCACAGGTTTCTTTTTCGGGAAACCAACAGGAAATGAACAAATTTACACAACAAGTTCATATGTAAGAGATTATGACCTTGTTGGAGTTGTTGAGAGTTATGATAAAATAAATAAAATGCTTAATGTGTCACAAAGAAACAAATTTTTCGTTGGTGATGAGGTAGAATTATTTAAACCGACAGGAAGTTATGACACCATAAAAGTTCAAAATATGTATGATGAGAAAGGTAATGAAATTGATTCTTGCCCTCATTCAATGATGAAGATTAAGATTCCTTGTGACATTGAATGCCCGGGGATGACATTTATCAGAAAAAAGAAAGTATAACGAATAAAAATAAGTATGTCACACAAATTATTATTGGTGATGATTTGTGTGTTTAAAAAAGAGACAGTATACACTCATATTTTTAAGTTTGATAATTTCATCTGTTTTGGTGTTGAGAATATTTTATATTGCTGTTATTAAGAATTCCTATTTTAAAACGAAAGCGGATGCACAAAATAAAATATCAGTTAATGTAACAGAAAACCGCGGAAATATCTATGACAGAAACAGAAAATCTTTTACGGAGGTTAATCCGGTAAAAGTCGGAGTTGTATTTTCGGATAAAAACAAAAAGAACCTTAATTATACTGCGAAAGTCGTTTCGGATAATTCTTATGAATCCCAAAAATATATTGTTGATACACTGGAAAAAAATGAGGTATGTATGGTAAGGTTAAAACCCGGTTATGCCGGCAAACTGGATACTCTTTCAAATGTTAAGGTTGCCGATGTTAAACTCAGGTATCTTGAAGACTATCCGGCATCTAACACAATAGGTTATGTATCTCAGGGAAAAGGTGTTTTGGGAATTGAGAAATTGTATGATAAATATCTTACAAATAAGAATAAAGGAAAAATCAGCGCATCTTATGATGCAAAAAACAATCTGATTCCGAGATATAAACTTGATGTTTCGGATTTTGAAGTAAATAAGTTAAGCGTTGTAACAACTCTTGACCTTGACTATTCAAGAATTTGCAAAGAGGCTTTCGAAAATGCGAATGTCAAAGGGGCGGCTACACTCCTATCTGTTGATTCTTTTGACATACTTTCACTTGTAAGTTTCCCCGATTTTGATCCCGAAAATGTTTCTTTATATTTAAAATCAGAAGACTCAAATCTTTTAAACCGTGCTATAAATTCGTATGATATGGGCTCAATATTTAAAATTGCAGTAGTTTGTTCTGCACTTGAAAACGGTGTAATTAGTTTAAATGATACATTCGAATGCTCAGGTAAAACTGTAGTTGCGGGGAAGGTTTTTGAATGTCACGATAAAGAAGGGCATGGCGTTCAAAGTCTTGAACAGGCATTTGCAAATTCGTGCAATTGTGCATTTATTGAAATTGGACAACTTGTAGGTTATAAAAATATTATAGAAATGGCAAAGAAATTCGGAATGGGGCAAAAACTTATTTATCCCTATGAATTTGAACAAAGTCCGGGAACTTTGCCAAGTCCTGAGAATTATTATCTTGCAGACGAGGCGAATCTTTCTATAGGTCAGGGATACCTTAGCGGCAATACGGTCCAAGGTGCTGTTATGAGTGCGATTATTGCTGCGGGAGGCTCAAGAAAAACAACGAATCTTATTGATTCTATTATTAATGATAAGGGCGACAAAGTTGAAAATGTAAGAAAATACGAAAAGATTACTGTACTAAAAAAAGAAACGGCTGATACCGTTAAAAAAATGATGATTGAGACTGTAAAGTCGGGTACAGGCATCAATGCCGAGGTTGAAAAGTTCGGCTGCGGAGGAAAGACCGGTACTGCTCAGACAGGTTGGTTTGTTGATGGGGAGAATTATCAACACGGTTGGTTTACAGGTTTTTTCCCGGAAGATAATCCTAAATATGCACTTTGTGTGTTTGTTGAAAACGGAAAGTCGGGAAGTATGGCAGCAGCACCTATATTTAAAGAAATTGCACAAAATATTATGAAAAAAACTTCTTAATGGAGAGAAAAGTATGGAATATATGGCTTTGATTTTATTACTGGTTACAATTATCTTAAATATCGTTTTGATTTTTGCATTATTTAAAAAAAATTCAGCGAAGTCTGAAGAGTACTCAGAACTTAAGGCTGATATTGCAAATCAGTTAGGAATTTTTACAAATACTTTTTCGTCCGTACAAAAACAAAATTCTGATTTACAGAGTGAAAGAATATCCGAACTTACGAGGCAACTTACGGATGGGCAGAATACGCTTTTACGCACTGTTAATGAAACATTGAGAAACTTTGACGAGAGATACATTAATTCTCAGTCAGCAACAGATAAAAAACTCGAAGCAATCAGGGAAACAGTTGAAGTAAGACTTAAAGAACTTCAAGCAGACAATAATGCCAAACTTGATAAAATGCGGGATACCGTGGACGAAAAACTTCAGAAGACTTTAGAATCAAGAATAGGTGAATCGTTTAAGATTGTAAGTGAAAGATTGGAACAGGTCTATAAGAGTTTGGGGGAAATGCAGTCCCTTGCTTCCGGAGTAGGAGATTTGAAAAAGGTTTTGTCAAATGTTAAAACAAGAGGTGTGCTCGGAGAAATACAGTTGGGAGCCATCTTAGAAGATATACTTACCAAGGATCAGTATGTTAAAAATGCTGCAACAAAAAAAGGTTCGTCTAATTTTGTTGAATATGCCGTAAAGCTTCCGGGTGATGAACAGGGTCCTGTATTTTTACCTATTGATGCAAAGTTTCCGGCGGATGCTTATACTAATCTTTTGGATGCGTACGATAAAGGCGATCCGGAACTTGTTTTGGAATGCTCCAAAGTTTTGGATACAAGAATTAAGGGGTTTGCCAAAGATATCAAAGAGAAATACATATATCCGCCTGATACTACCGATTTTGGAATTATGTTTTTGCCGACAGAAGGGCTATATTCGGAGGTTGTTAAGAGGGGACTTTTTGAGAAAGTTCAGCATGACTACAATGTAATAATTGCAGGACCTACAACTATGGCTGCACTGTTAAACAGTTTGCAAATGGGATTTAAGACTCTTGCCATACAAAAAAGTTCGGGAGAAGTTTGGAAAGTGTTGCAGGCTGTCAAAACCGAGTTTGACAAATTCGGAAAAGCACTTGAAACTGCACAAAATAAGATTAACAGTGTAAGTGATGATATTGATAATTTAATCGGAACAAGAACAAGACAAATACAGAGAAAATTAAAGGGTGTATCAGAATTGTCTGATATAGAAGCAATCAAAATATTGGAGGATGGCGAGGATTGATTTTGCCGTATAGATTCTATGGAATTAATTGAAAAAACATTAAAAAAAGAAGTGATTTACAAGGGTAGTATTCTCGAACTTTCAAAAGAGGAAGTGCTTTTGCCTGACGGAACTACCGCGGACAGGGAAATTATTACTCATTCGGGTGGCGTGGGTATTGTACCTATTACTGAAGATAATAAGATAGTTTTGATAAAACAGTTCAGAAATGCTGCAAAAACTATAACGCTTGAAATTCCGGCGGGAAAATTTGAAAATGCAGAAAAACCTGAGGTTTGTGCAGCGAGAGAACTAAAAGAAGAGACCGGATATACTGCGGGGGAACTCATTTCTGCCGTAAATATGTTTGCTTCGCCGGCATATACGAGTGAGTTTGACTACCTTTATGTTGCAAAAGATCTGAAAAAGGGGATTGCCTCTCCTGACAGTGATGAGTTTATTCAATGTGTTGAGTATGATATAGATGAACTTAAAGAAATGGTATTTAATAAGCAGATAACTGACGCTAAAACAATAATCGGCATTCTTATTGCCGACAGATATAAGTATTAAAGGAGGAATCTTTTGTGGAAAACCCTAATACAAGGACTGTTATACGGATACAAAATACTGATTATACCATTGAAACCAATGAAACGGAAGAATTTGTTCAGAGAATCGCATTTTATATCAACAAAAAATTCGATGAGGTTATTGAGAGAAATAAAAAACTTAGCACAAACCTCATTGCGACTTTTACTGCGGTAAATCTTGCTGAGGACTATTTAAGGCTTAATGATGAATACAAATTGCTGAGTGACAGAAACTCTGTCATATCAAAGGCTTATGACAAAGTTTCTGCAGAGAATTCCTCACTAAAGACAGAAAATGAAAATCTGAACAATGAAATTCAGCAATTGAAGATAAAAATAGCAAAATTGGAAAGGTAGTGTATTGATGGAACTTAAAATTAAATTTGTACCCAATTCAAAGGGGGAGACTGTTAATAAACCGTTTTATGCAACAAATGGGAGTGCAGGCATGGATTTATCGGCGTGTCTTGATGAACCTGTGTGCTTAAAAAAAGGCGAAATTAAACTTATTTCTACAGGTATAGCAATATCGCTTCCTTCAAATAAATATGTTGCATATGTTTATGCAAGAAGCGGTCTTGCGTGCAAGAAGGGAATTTGTCTTGCTAACAGTGTCGGTGTTATTGATAGCGATTACAGGGGAGAGATTAAGTGCGGACTTATAAATTTGGGAAGTGAAGATTTTGTAATTAACCACGGAGACAGAATTGCACAATTGATTATTGCACCTGTTGAAATTGCCGAAATAAATGTTTGTGAAACTCTTGATGATACTGACAGAGGAAGCGGCGGATTTGGTTCTACCGGTGTGCAATGAAAAAAGCAGACCTTATAATTGCGGCAGTAGTTTTTATTGCGGGAATTGTTATAATGTCAGTCAGGCCTCAGGGAAATACTAAAGTATCGGTTTACTCTGACGGAAAACTGTATCAACAGTTCTACTACGATAATTCACACCAAAATACGGAAACTATAAGGACAAAGTTCGGAACGAATGTAATTAAGGTTGACAAAAACGGAGTTTGCATAATAGAATCTACCTGCAAGGATAAACTGGAGGTAAAACAGGGCTATATTAATAAACCCGGGCAGTCTTTGGTATGTTTGCCAAACCGTTTGGTTGTAAGCATTGATAAGGAGAAAAGTTTTGAAGCGGTTACATATTGAAAAAACAGTTTTTATATCATTGCTTTCGTGTGTCGGGCTGATATTAGGCTATGTTGAGAGTTTTATACCATTGTTTTCTGCTTTTCCGGGAATTAAAATCGGAACATCTAACATAGTTGTGCTGATTACGCTATACAAATTAAGTGTTAAAGATGCACTTATGGTCGGAGTATTTAAGGCACTTTTATCATCGGTGTTGTTTGCAGGGATTATGTCAGTATATTATAGTTTACCTGGTGTAATTTTGTCTGTAATTATAATGTGGTTATTCAAGGTGTTTTTTTGCAATAGAGTATCTGTAATTGGTGTCAGTATACTTGGAAGTGCCTTTTTCAATATAGGACAGATACTTTCCTGCTGTGTAATACTGTCATCGTTTGCACCAATGTATTATTTAGGTATATTGCTTATTTTCTCGGTGTTATGCGGAGCATTAACAGGTTATATTTCAAAAATTTTATTGAGCAGAATTTGAGGAGTTAATATGAATAGAGATTTTAACAATAGAAAAATAACAATGAGAATTGTTTTGATAATAGTCATAGTAGTGGTTTTTATGTTTACTCCTATGCTTAGTTGGCTCGGCAACAGTCTGGGAATTGTAACTACACCTGTTCAAACAGGAATTACAACGGTACAAAATGCAATTAAGGGCACGGCCTCTTTTTGGTCCAGGGTTAAAAATGTTGACAGTGAGAACAGAAAACTTAAACAGGAAGTTGCTGTGTTGAAGAAAAAAGTAACAGATTATGATCGCATAATTAAAGAAAACGAGAATTATAAGAAAACACTTGAAATAAGAGAAAGATATGACGGTGCGGAATCTGTTGCCGCAGTTGTGGTGGGAAGAACAACAGACAATTGGTTTGGGTTACTTAGCGTTAACAAAGGAAGTTCATCTGCCATAGGAGAGGAATTTCCTGTATACAGTTATGAAGGCCTTGTCGGCAAGACGGTTAAAGTTGGGACAAATTGGTCTAAAATTCAGACGATAATTGATTCTGAACATTCGGTAAGCGGTATTGTGGCGAGAACAGGTGATTTGGTTCAGATTGACGGTGATATTAAACTCATGAAGAACGGGCTTTGCAGAATGAGTGTTATTTCTGAAAATACTGATGTTATAATAGGTGATTTAATTGAAACATCCGGTATAGGCGGTGTTTATCCTAAAGGACTTGTTATAGGTACAGTTATGGAGTTTAAAACGAATGAAGAAGGTTCGGGGAATTATGCACTTATTAAGCCTGCAGTTGATTTAGAACATCTAAATCAGGTACTTATACTAAAAAAGACGGATAAAGATTTTGATTTTTCAGAGGAAGATAAATAATGAAAAAAAGTTTTGTATATTTGCTGATATTGAGCATACTGCTTACTTTGATAGAAGCAACTTTACTTTCCGGAGTGAGCATAGGCTCGGTATTTGTTAAACTGTCGCTAATTACTGTTATTGTAACAGCTTGGCTTATGCCGCTCAAAGAAGGTCTTTTACATGCTTTAATAGTTGGTGCATTTGGCGATATGTTATTTTCGCGATACTATCTTTTTTATGTGATATTATACATTATAGCAGCATTTGTGTCGAACCTTATATCAGAAAAGGTTAATGCAAAAAAAGTCTATATTTGTTTGTTTTCTACATTCGTAATAACGGTAATAACTGAATTTATAGGTTACTTTTCAAAGGCAATGACGGTTGGATTTAAGTATTCATCTTTTGCTTTGTCAAAAGTGATACTGCCACAGGCTATATTAAACACAATTGTTTGCTTTGCGGTTTTTTATGTTTACAGGTCTATATGCAAAGATAATTAGAACGGAAGTGAGATATGATGTTTTACAACAGAGGTATGAGAAATGTTATAATTATTGCAGTTACTGTAACTATGCTCTTGTTGTGTGTGTTAAGGCTCTTTAGTCTGCAAATTGTTAATGGGGAAAGTTACAGAAAAACTTCTGAGGATAAGTTATATCTTTCAACAAAGATATCAGCCCCGAGAGGAAATATTCTTGACAGATACGGAAATATTCTTGTAACCAACCGTACGGGGTACTCATTAAAAGTAACAAAAAAAGATTTTAAAAATAAGGAAATATATTCATATGTTTATAAATTGTTGAAATTCATCAATTCTGATATTACCATATCGGACAGTTTGCCAATAACTTCCTCAAATCCGTATGATTTTAAATTTTCGGGCGATGATAAAACTGCCGGCAAGAATAAAAGTCAGTGGCTTAAAAATAATGGGTTCAAAGAGAATCTTACCGCAGAACAGGTACTGGGTGAACTTGCTAAAAAATATAAAGTGGAAAACGATTATAATGGAAAATATGAAAGGACTATGCTTGGCATTATCTATGATATGGAACAGAGGGGGTTCAGTGTTTATAACCCGTATCTGCTTTCATCAGATGTATCAGCTGAGGTAATTGCTAAAGTTAAGGAGAATAATTCAAAATTCCCCTGTATTGAAGTTGTTGAAGAGCCGGTTCGTTCTTATCCAAACGAAACATTGGCGGCACATATTTTAGGTAATGTCGGGGTTATATACGCTGAAGAATACGAAAAACTGAAAAAAGAGAACTATAGTATGGATGCCATAATAGGTAAACAGGGTGCAGAACTTGCCTTTGAAAAATATTTAAAAGGCGACGACGGTGCAAAAGGTGCTGAGCAGACAACCGACGGACTTGGAAAAGAAGAAGTTACAAAGAAAGTTAAGCACGGAAATAATGTATTTTTAACAATAGATATTGAACTTCAAAAAGTCATGGAACAGAGTCTTAAAGAAACAATTGAATCTATTGCTTCAGGAGCAGCCCCCGATTGTAAAGCGGGCAGTGCAGTGTGTGTTGATGTTAATAACGGTGATATACTTGCAATGACTTCATACCCGGGATACACTCCAAGTGAATACAAGAAAAAATATGATGACCTTTTAAAAGACGCGGCAAATCCTATTTGGAACAGAGCAATAGGCGGTGCATATGAACCGGGTTCTACATTTAAGATGGTAACCGCAATTGCAGCATTGAGCGAGGGGGTAGTTAAGGCAACGGATACAATTTATGACAAAGGTATTTATGATTACTATTCGG
>CAKSDT010000056.1 GCA_934446135.1 uncultured Clostridia bacterium | reverse complement strand
CGCGTCGGCTATTCGGGTGTAAACGCCCTCATTTACGCCTTTGGCTCATTTCCAACCTTTTGCGAGTGTGCCTTCGGCACAAATGTTTTTGTTCGGAATATCAAAAAACACTTACTTTGCAGTTTTTTATGCCGGAAACGATTTATTTTTATCTTGACAAAAAATATCCGGGGTGGTATTATGCTTAGTGGAGTTATTTGAGGTTTTGAACCTTTTATTTTTTGATATTTGGTTAGTTTTGACTAACTGAATAAAGAAGGAGATATGATTGAAAAAGCAATCGGACTTATCAAGGCTCTCCGCCGGAACTTTTAAATCAGAACGGAATATTTAAAAAGATGTGCGACATTCAGACTGAAAGCCAGAACTTTGCTATCTGAATTTATGGGGCTGTTTAAAAAGCGGGTTTGCTTTTTAAACGGCCTTTAATTTTAAATGAGATTTGTTACAATGAGTCGGAATTGTTAAATGTTTGTAACAATCGGCAAAAAAACTTTACAATTTATAGGGGTTCTGCTATAATTTAACACAGATGGACAAATAATAAGTTTGTCTTTCCGGAGGTAGATTATGAAAAACAAAATAACCAAGAATTTTGTTCTCAACTTTATTAAATATCTTGTCATTTTCGGCATAATCGGCGGAATATTGTGCACCGGTATTTTCTATTTTATCGCAACTAAAGTTGAGAAAGTTGATTACACTTCCATTGCCCTTAATTTTTCAAGCGTTATTTATGCAAAGGACAAAGAGGGAGAATTTGTGGAGTATGACCAGATATACGGCGAGCAGAACAGACTTTGGCTTGACATTGACAAGATGCCGGATTATCTTCCCAACGCTTTTATTGCAATTGAGGACGAAAGGTTTTACAAACATTTCGGTTTTGACATTCCAAGAACTGTCAAAGCCTCGTTTAACTACATTATAAGGCGTGACTCTTCTTACGGCGGAAGTACCATAAATCAGCAGCTTATCAAAAACATAACCGGCAAAAACGAAAGAAATGCAAGAAGAAAGATTATTGAAATTTTCCGTGCCATTGATATGGACAGAAAACTTGACAAAGATGAAATTCTTGAACTTTATGTTAACACCATCTATTTGGGTCAGGGCTGCAACGGTGTTGAAACCGCGGCTAAAAAGTATTTCGGCAAAAGTGCCGCAGAACTTTCTCTTGCAGAGGCGGCGTCCATTGCGGGCATAACTCAGTATCCTGCAAAGTACGACCCCATTGTAAATCCCGAAAACAACAAAGAAAAACAGGAAATCGTTCTTAAAAAGATGTATGAGCTTAAGATGATTTCCAAAGAAGAATACGACCAAGCCGTTTCGGAAAAACTTGAAATTCAGAACAATGAAGTTTTTGACGGTGCCGTAATAGGAACTCACAACAATTTTGTTGACAAAGTTATTGACGATGTTTTAAACGATTTGCAGGAAGAATTGGGCGTTTCGAAAACTGTTGCGATTAAGATGGTTTACAGCGGCGGACTTAAGATTTATTCTACTATGGACCGCGACCTTCAGAATGCTGTTGACAAAGTTTACGAAAATCCGTCCAAATACATTTATTATGATGAAAACGACCCCGTTCAGTCTGCCATTGTTATTATGGACCCCTCAACGGGTGAAATTAAAGCACTTTCGGGCGGACTTGGCGAAAAGCAGGGTGACAGAATTTTAAACCGTGCGTTTGACTCTTACCGTCAGCCGGGAAGTTCCATAAAACCGCTTACGGTTTATGGTCCGGGGTTTGAGAAAAACAAAATAAAACCAAACACTATTGAAGTGGACGCTCCTTTTAAAATCGGCGACCACGAAATCAAAAACTCTTATTCGGGTTTCAGGGGTGCTATGACCATAAGACATGCAATTGAGCAGTCTGTAAACACGGTTGCCTGCAAAACCCTTAAAAAAGTAGGAATTGACACATCTTACAATTTTGCAAAAGACAAGATGCACTTATCTTCTCTTGAAAATGCCGACAGGTCGATTTCTCCGCTTGCTTTGGGCGGTCTTACAAAAGGTGTTTCGGTTGCTGATATGACGGCGGCATACTCTGTTTTTGCCAACAACGGTTCGTATTCAAAGCCTTTCACATACGAAAAAGTGCTTGACAACAACGGAAAAACCATTCTTGAAAAATCTCCGAAACAGTCGCTTGCTATGTCAAAAAGAGCGGCACAGACAACTCTTAACTGTTTAAGAGGGGTTGTTTTAAGAGGTACGGGTACGGGTGCTTCGATTTCATCTACCATTGAAATTGCCGGAAAAACCGGTACTTCAGATGACAAGTTTGACAGATGGTTTATGGGTGTAACTCCATATTATGCGGCAGGCTGCTGGGTTGGTTATGACAGTCCCAAAGCCACTGCCAAATACGGTTCAAATCCTGCGATTGCTTTATGGGACGCTTGTATGAAAGAGGCTTTAAAAGACCTTCCTGCCAAAAAGTTTGACTATTCTTCGATGAACAACAAGGATTTAAATGTTGCTACCGAGCCTGAAAAGGACGATGAGGAAGAGGATAAGAATTCAGTTTCGGCAAAAATCTGCCTTGATTCGGGACTTTTGGCAAGCGAAAACTGTGCGGCGGCTTCAAACGGTTCGAGGGTTGTTACCAAAAACTTCCCTGAAGGTGAAATTCCGACAGAAACCTGCACGGGCCACCAATCGGCACGGATTGACACAACAACCGGTATGATTGCAAACCCCAACTGCCCGCCCGACGCGGTTAAGACAGAAATTGTTTATATGCCGGCAGTATCCGAGTGCAAAAAGCATTAACTTAACTGATAGAAAATACAAATGCTGCGGTCTTGCAAGTAAGGGCTGCCGAAAAAGCCGACCGGCTTTTTCGGCAGTCCTTTTGATTTAACTTTCCCGGGGTTCATCTTCTTATTGACATATTTTGCAAAAAGTTGTAGTATTATCTTGTGAGGGATAAAAAAATATCTATGCACCCTTACAAAAAGGAGAGAATTTTTATGACAAGATCGGAAATTAAAAAACTTGCCAAACAGCAGCTTGAGGGCAATGTGGGAAAACTTCTGCTTTGTGCACTTGTGGTTTCTGTAATCATCGGAAGCATTTCGCTGATGTTTACATCAACTTCCAAACCTATGTTTGCAGGTTCGGAAATTGAAAGAGTTACAAACTCTTTGAAGTTTTCCATTTCAAACTCATGCAGATCTTATGCACTTTCGATACTTATAGCACCTGTTTTTGCTTTCGGACTTATTCTTATTTATCTTGATGTAAGAAACGGAAAAGGCGTTAGAATCGAAAAAGTTTTTGAACCCTTTAAGATTTATCCTAAAGTTTTTGTTCTTTATTTTTTAGAGGGATTGTTTGTAATTTTATGGTCGCTTTTATTGGTTGTTCCGGGAATTGTTAAGTCATATTCATATGCTATGGCACCTTACATACTTGCAGAAAACCCTGAAATGTCGGGTCTTGATGCAATAAACGAAAGCAAAAAAATGATGAAAGGCAACAAAGGAAAACTTTTCATTCTTGATCTTTCATTTATAGGCTGGATTCTTTTGGGAATTGTAACTCTCGGAATTGTATTTATTTATGTTTCTCCATATATGGAACTTGCAAGAATAAACTTCTATGACACTGTAAAAGGCGGAAATGCTCCTGAATTTTCAGAGCCAACTGTTACAGAAGAATAAATTTTAAACATTTTACCGCAGGCTTTTGTCTGCGGTTTTTTTATATTTTTATAGAATTGTGCAAATAATAGTCTGAAAAACCCCTTTATTTGTGCAAGTAATTGCTAAAAAAACTTGTAAATTTGTGAAAGTTATGTTATTATTAACTCATAAAATGTAAGGAGAATTGCTTATGGAACGAGTTGCATTGCAAAATTTGATTGACTGGAACAAAAATCCCCGCCGAAAACCGCTTATAGTCTGGGGTGCAAGGCAGGTCGGCAAAACTTACCTTATTGAAGAGATTTTTGCCAAAACATATTATAAAGACAAATATATTTATATTGACTTTAAAAAAGAAGATGAAATTCGTGAATATTGTGCTAAAACTGCAAATGCCGAAAAAATTATCGAGTACATCTCTTTAAGCAAGGGAAAGCAAATAGACCAAGATACATTATTAATATTTGATGAGGTTCAGGAATGTCCGAATATTGTTTCGTCTCTTAAATATTTTTGTCAGGATTTCAGAAAAATTCCTGTTATCGCAACGGGTTCAATGGTTAGAATTAAACTTCAGCGGGAAACGCACAAAAGAGGATCTGCCGGAAGCGATAAGTTTCTTTTTCCCGTCGGAAAAATAAATCAGATGACGGTTTATCCGATGACCTTTGACGAATTTTTGCTAAACTGCAACAAAATTCTTTATAACACTGTCAAAAAGTCCTACGAAAACAAAGAGGCTCTCCGTCAGGAAGTTCACGAACTTGCTATGGAATATATATATAAATATCTGCTTGTCGGCGGCATGCCCGAGGCTGCGGAAGTTTATATAGAAAGCGGAAATCTTTTAGAGTCAAGGGAAGTTTTGAAGGTTTTGTATGACAATTATCTTTCTGATATGGAACTTTATCAGGCAAGTCAGGAAGCGGTACTTCGCTCACGGGTTTTGTTTCAGAATATTTACAAAGAGTTAAATAAGGAGTCAAAAAACTTCTCGCCCGGCCTTATTGAAGAAAAAAGCAGGACAAGAGATTTTGCCACATCTATTCAGTGGCTTACAATGGCACATATTTTGAACCAGTCATTTCAGTTAAAAGAGCATATCACTATGCCGCTTATGCCAGACAGTGAAAGCAATTTCAGATTGTTTTTGGGTGACATAGGAATGTTTTCATACCAAAGCGGTAAAAATGCGGCTTCTTTTGTGTCCGCCGAAAGAGAAAACACTTTATCGGGAATATTTTTTGAAAATTTTGTTGCAAACGAACTTATAGCAAAAGGAAACAA
Organism: uncultured Clostridia bacterium; assembly: GCA_934446135.1. GTDB lineage: Bacteria > Bacillota > Clostridia > RGIG6154 > RGIG6154 > CAKSDT01. The sequence goes on along the minus strand of CAKSDT010000056.1, from coordinate 7,029 downwards.
ACTTTTTTACTGGCGTGGAAAGGCTTCTTCCGAACTTGAGTTTATTGTTGAGTCGGACAATTTGCTTTATCCGATAGATGTTAAAAAGGGACGGGGAACACTTAACTCCCTTGAAAAATTTTCAAACCACAACAAGTTTGAATTTGCTATTAAAATTTCAAAAAACAATTACGGTTACAATCCGTCACAAAAACTTCTTACAATACCTTTTTACTTTGTTTCTTTTGTTTCAAAAGACCTTGCAAACGGAACTCATATTTTATAATTATTAATCAAAAATGTTAATTTTATTTCTTGCAAAAGGATAAATGTTATAGTATAATAAGAAAAAAATGTCAGGAGAAAAAATATATGTTTAAAAAAAGGGAAAATGGATTTGATATTATATTAAACGGCAGCGAAGTTATTTCGGGGGCGGCTCTGTCGGTTAACTTATGCGACAGAAACGAAAATGAAGATTTGGGCAATGTTATTCCGGAAATTGAAAGTTTTTCGGAAAATGAAATTGTTTTTAAGTATGAAGATTTTCTAAAAATTGTTCTTTCGGGAAAGCAAAGCGGCGAATTCGGATATTTAAGTGTTGACGCCGAGATTGTTCCTAATGTTATTATGGGTCAGCATTCGTTTGCATTCGGCGGTGCGATTGAAATTTCTTTTGAAAAATTATTCTGCGGCGAAAAGTTTGTTTGCACTGCTCCTTCGACTTCGTGGTGGATTAAACCTAATTTTGTAAATTCCGAAAAAGAGATAACAAAAAAGAGTATTTCCGTAGGTATTAAGGGAAAGACCGAAACGGCTTACTTTTTAACTCTTCCGACAGACTCTGCAAAGTCTGACTTTACCGGAAACAAGTTAGTTTTAAGACCCGGATTTTTAGGCTGCAGCAAGATAAGCGGTGCGTTTTTATGCTTTGCCGCTGCAAAAAATCTTTTTGATGCGTCAAACATTCTTTTTGAAAATGCTTTTGCGGAAAAGATTATAAACATTCCGTCAAAAGAAGAAAGAGGATATCCCGAAATGTTTAAATATTTCGGCTGGTGCAGTTGGAATGCTTTTTATCACGATGTTACGCACGGCGGACTTATTTCCAAACTTGAAGAATTCAAAGAAAAAGAAATTCCTATGAAATGGATTTTGATTGATGACGGTTGGTCATGTTACGAGGGTGACAAACTTACTTCCTTTAAAGAAGATTATGAAAAGTTCCCGCAAGGTCTTGACGGATTTGTAAAAGAAGCAAAAGAAAAATACGGAACTGAATTTATCGGCGTATGGCACGCATTTTTAGGATACTGGCTGGGAATTAAAGAGGGCAGCGAAGTACACATTGAGCAAAGCAAAAACATCAAAAAGTTTAATTCGGGCATAGTGCTGCCCGACTGTTCGGATTCCGGAAAGGTTTTTGAATTCTTCAACACCTGGCACAGATTTCTTAAAGAAAAAGGCATTGACTTCTTGAAAGTTGATGTTCAGGGTTCGCTTAAAAACTATGTTTCGGGCGATATGTCACCCGTTTTGGCTGCAAAAAATATGGCAGAGGGGTTGGACGCTTCGGTTTGCCTTAACTTTGACGGAAAGTTGATAAACTGTATGGGTGTTACGCAGGAAAACATTTTTTCAAGGCCGAAAACTTCTTTAACCCGCAATTCCGACGACTTTTTCCCGACAATTGAGGGAAGTTTTGCAAATCATTTAAAACAAAACGCTTTTGTTTCGCTTTTCCACGACAAGTTATATCACTTAGACTGGGATATGTGGTGGACAAATCAGGGCATTGATTCTGTTAAATCAGGCGTTTTAAGAGCGATAAGCGGCGGACCTGTTTACATAAGCGACAAAGTGGGCGACACCGACCCCGATATGATTCTGCCTATAATTGAAGATGACGGACTTATTCTTATGTGCGACAATGCGGCAGTTCCGTCGGCAGACACAACATTTGACGACCCCGAAAAATCAGGTAAACTTATAAAACTTGTAAACACCGTCGGCGAAAACGGCGTTATGGCACTTTTTAACATTTCGGAAAGCAAGAAAGACGCATCGGCAACAGTTAAAGTTTCGGACATTTACGGAATAAATCCCGATGCGGACTATGTTGTATATTCTTATTTTGAAAAGAAATACTATTACATAACAAGAGGCGAAGAACTCGAATTCAACTTAGGATTTGACGAAGTTGAAATTTTAAACTTCTATCCTGTAAAAAATGACTTCATTTTGCTTGGCGACACCTCAAAATACATTTCCTCGGCAAGCAAAAACAAAACCAAAATCCCTGTTGACGAATTGGTTTTTTAATCAGAAAACCAAACCGTGGGCTTTGCCCACACCCACAAGGCCGCAAAACCGCGGACTCTGTCCGCACCTGCAAGTTTTTTGTAAAAAACTTGACTAAAAACTTTAATGAAAACAAATTCAGCCGAAGGATTGAAAATTTTCAATCCTTCGGCTTTCTTTTTCAAAATAAAATTTTCGGTCAAATCTTTAAAAAAGGTTTGTGGGTGCCGACAGAGTCCATAAAGAAAATTCAAAGTTCAATTAATGAGAGGGACAGGACTTTGCTCTATTTCGATTTTTAAGGGGCAATAAGCCAAAGACAATAAGTCTTTGGCTTATTCATTTCCAAACCCAGTTTTGTGTTATATTTGGAAGTATTGTGCGGTAGCAATCGGGGACATCGCTGCATTTTAGCAATATCTAAGGAATTTTAGCAGTAGGTTTTACATTCACATCAGGTTTGATGTTTCCGTCAATAGTGCCGTTTTGTTCTTCAAATCTTTTGATACTTTCCCTTATTAAAACAAGCACCTGACTGTTCACACTTCTGCCCTCATATTCGGCAACATATGCAATTTTATTCAACATTTCTTCTTCAATTCTTATAGAAACACTTTTAATAGGCATAAAATCATCTTAAAGTAAATATATTATGCTTCTATTTTATAACAATTATATGCTGTGATGTTTCAAATGGATATATCATATATTTAAAATATTTTATAATAAAGAAAGCGTAAAACGCAGCGGCTGTGTTTCCTTTCTTATAAATTAACTTGTCACCAAACGGTCTAGGCACAATTTACCGTTAGCAAATCGTAGGAAATTTGGTTCAGATTGGACAAATCGAACCAAAGCCAATCCGAGCCGGAAGGCGAAGTGAATTGGGGGTTGATTGGACAAACTGAGCGAAACAAGTTTACTTGTTTCGGTTACCCGAAGTCGTATGTGTATACGACGAGAGGCGAAGTTTGTTCAAAGTTTGTCGGCTTTAAATAAAAGAACTCTGCTTTAGATAAAGCAGAGTTCAACTTTAAGTGTTTTTAACTTTATATTCCTAGCCGACAAACGCTCAAGCGTCAATTAACGAGCGTTTACTTGAGGTTTGAGCCGAAAGACGACCCGTCCCTCTTCACGAAAGTTGCCCTTTTCGTCGCCGTTATGGGTGCCATGTTGTTTTTGCTTTCGTTATAGAGTTTTTCTATTGTTTCCCTGTCTTTTACAATTTCCTGGAAGTAGAAATCTTTACCGTTTACAGTTTCCATACGGCTTTCGCCTATTACTTCATCCATATTATTATAATCTATGCCCACAAATTCGATTTCATCTAAAATTTCGTTTATTTTTGATGAATAGCCGTATTTTTCAAGAACTTTTAATGTATTTGTATAAGACGGTCTTACATAATAAATTTCATATACGCTCTCGGCTTTGTCGTATGGGACATTTGTGCCGTTTTTATATTTTGCCTGTGGTTTATAAGTAATATTAATTCTTGTGAATGTTTCTCTTCTTGCCACATATTCTGAATATTTTGCGTTTTTAAGGTCTTTTTTAAGAGCGTTTAAAAGTTCTTCATATTCTTTTTTTGAGTCGGCTGTAAAGTGACAAAGATTTGCCTCATTTCCGGAAATTCTTGTATCTGTTACGCTGACAGATTCGATTTTCAGTTTATTGTCAGATAAAATAGGGAAATATTTTTTTCTTACGCCGTCGCTTTCAACTACGGGTTTTAAATATTTTTCCTGTTTCATTGCGTCTGCCGTGTAACTTCTTGTTAATTTTTTACCGCTTTTGTATGTGTAAGTTATTGTAAAGTTCACCGAATTTTCATTTGCCTCGGAAGTTTTGGACGGTCTGTTATCTATCATTTCCTTATGAAGATTTATAACATTTGAAATTCCGTCTTCATCTGCGATATCCGCCTCTACAATGCCTCTCATGGTATATTCTTTACCGTCCGAATCGGTATAAACATATCCGATATAATCATTTACAGCATTTACATCAAAAGTGATATAACTTACTCTGTCGGCTTTGGGAACTCTTCTTTCAAAGCCCAAAATATCGGCTTTAAATCCGAAAAATACCAACAGAACCAAAACGGCATATATTCCGCAGGGTTTATAAATTTTCGGAACTTTGAAACTTTTTTCCGATATCATTTTAGCGGCAACGATTGCTATAATTCCGAACGGAAGCAGGAAAAGAAGGTTTGAGTAGCCGTAAAACGAATTAAAATACATAAATCCCACACAGCCCATAACTATTCCGCAGCCGTACACGAACACAGGTTTTAAGCCTTTAAATGCAACAACTTCGCTATGGTTTTCCAAATTTCTTGCCTTATAAATAAAATATGAAGCAACCAGGATTAAAACAGTTCCGATTAAGTATATCAAAACTCCTTTTACCTGTCTTAAATCTTTTGGGAGAAGATAAATTTTTCCCAAAACCCAAGGGACATAACCTTCGTTTGTAAAACCGTACAATTTTATTGATTTTAAATAAAGTATAAATCCTTCAGCCATTATAGGAAGTACCGAAAACACATATGTGAAGAAAATCGAAGCGATTGTGTTTCCCACTATCATTGATGTAAAGACCGAAACCGAGAAAGTTATAAGTGCATAAAGATATGCCGTAATAATTACTCCGAAAAGTTCTCTCCAAAGGAAAAACTTACTGAAATACGGATTGAATTTAAAAAGCGTCATAACCGCAAGCGTTACTAAAACAGGGATTGTGATTAAAACAAGTCCCGAATACAGTCTTGAACAGAAATTCTGCTTTCTTGTTAAGTTTATACTGTGGAAGAAAACAGCCGATTTTCCTGTCTGAAGATAAGAAAACAAAAGCACGCCCGTAATCACCGGCATAAACATTGAAAATGCGTATAATCCGACTGCACCTGAATACAACTGAGGAGCATTTACTCCCAGCACCGAATTTCTTGCCGATTCCATAAAGGGATAAATAAAAGAAACCAGTATAAAAAACATATAAAGTGCACTTATCCACCAAAACCGTTTAAAATCTGATTTTACAAGGCTTTTATTGAATAATGTTTTCAATTTCATATCCCATACCTCCCAACTCATAAATAAATACTTCTTCCAAAGAAAGCGGCAAAACATCAAGTACAGATGTATCGTATTCTGAAAGTTTTTTAGTTATCTCATCAATATCGCCTTTAACAATCAGAATATTTACGCTTCCGAACTTTTCTTTGTGCAGTATTTCTATTCCCAAATCTGCCGGAAAATCTCCTTTAAACACTGCCTGTATTTTGTGTATATTGCTTTTGGCATCGTCAAGCGATTTTTCAAGCACAACTTTTCCTTTATACATAATTCCGACATGGTCGCACACATCTTCAAGTTCCCTTAAATTGTGGCTTGATATCAAAACTGTCATACCTCTTTTTGTTACTGCGTTTATTATAATTCTCCACACATTTTTTCTCATTACCGGGTCTAAGCCGTCCACAGGTTCGTCTAAAAGCAAAACTTTAGGACAGCAGGAAAGACCAATCCAGAATGCAACCTGTTTTTGCATACCTTTTGAAAGTTTTCTTACTTTCTTATTCAAATCCATTTTAAACACATCGTTTAATTCTTCGAATGCCGTCCAATTGAAAGACTCATAAATTCCGGCATAAAATTTTGCGGTATCCAATATTGAGTATGTGGTGAAAAAGAACAAATCGTCTGAAATAAAAACTATATCATTTTTTACTTTTGGGTTTTCGTATACATCTCCTCCCAAAATAGTGGCCTCGCCTTTTTGCCTTTTATAAACACCCGAAAGCACTTTAAGAAGTGTTGTTTTTCCGGCACCGTTTGGTCCTATAAGTCCGTAAACCGAACCGCGGGGCACTCTAAGCGACGCACCGTCCAAAGCGTTTACATCAGAAAATGACTTATAAACATCTCTAACTTCTATCATTTTTATACTCCTCTCTTACTATCTCCAAAAGATCCTGCTCCTCGGCTCCCAAAAATTTCAGTTTCGCCGTTATATCTTTAAATTCGTGCATAATTTTATAAATGTCGCTTTTGCGGGAAACTTCATTTTTTACCGAAACAAAACTTCCTTTTGACCTTACGGAGTAAATATAGCCTTCCGATTCAAGTTCGCGGTAGGCTTTCTGAATTGTGTTGGGGTTTATGGTAAGTTCAACAGCCAATTCGCGGACAGACGGAATTTTTTCTTCCTCTTTCAAAACTCCCGCTATGATGAGTTCTTTTATCTGCCCTTTTATCTGTTCGTAAACAGGTCTTTTGTCCCCATAATTTAATTTAAGCATAATCTTTTTCCTCCCTTCTGTATCATCTGTACTACAACAGATAATACACTAACACTTTCCATTTGTCAAGATGTTTTTTAAAAAAAACAAAAAAAACTGATTAAAAAGTTTATGACTTTTTAATCAGTCCTGCGTGCCGGGAAGTTTTTCGACACGCAGGCAGACTTCGAAAAGGGAAGGTAAATTTGCCGAACATGAATTCGTCGGCGTATGTGTATACGGCAGAGTTTATGTTCGGCAAAAGCAAGTAAAAAACTTGAACCACCGAGGGTTCAAGGTTTTTCTAATATAGTTTCATTATTTTGGACAGTGGCTATCCCAAAATTAATACACTCAAATTATATTACAGAAAAATGTATTGATATTTTTTTACTTGCGGTCGACCGACTTTTTCGACAGTCTGCGGCAAGTCCCTTGGACTTGCCGGTTTTTATCATCTT
>CAKSDT010000055.1 GCA_934446135.1 uncultured Clostridia bacterium | reverse complement strand
AACTCTTATGAGTGCTTTGAATTATTGCTATGATAATGAAAAACAATTAACTATTAGTTGGAACAACGGCTTAATCGTTTCTTGTGCATCCATATCAGGTGAGTATGAAACAGACACCGAGCCCGGTGATGAAGATTATATAGGCGAATATGCGGCTGCAGTCGGTGATGTGAAAGTATTGCAGCAAGGTACTGACGATAGTGTTGAAATATATAATGGCTGTATCGAAATATCTTTAAAATGTATTCCTAAAAAAGTGTCATTGGAAGACGGTACTGTGTTATGGGAAAATGACGATTAAGCAAATCCGAACTGCTCAAAGATTTAAGGGATGCAATTGAGGGAGGTAAATAAAGTATGACATGTAAAGAACTTAATTTAAAATTAATTGAATTAGTACCTGAAATTAAAGAATTGTATGAAGATGAAGTCATAATTTTAAGTATATTAGAAAATTTATTTTATCAACAGGACGATATTGATAAATTTAAAGATTTTCTTGGCGATTTATCGAAGAAACTGTTTAATCAGTTTAAACTATAAAATAACCGTAGGAATAATTTAATAATTGCTTAAAATATTTTTCCCAAAAAAGTGTTATTAAAAGTTGTTTGCGTGTTATGGGAAAATTACATAAGTGTTCTATCCTTCCGGGGGTAATTATTATGAGGCAGACCCATACCTTATTTAAAAATCCGAGAAGCGGGCGGGGTACATAATCGGTATGCCTTTTTTGTATTTGACTATGGACTTAAAATATGTTAGAATGAGGTGTATGAGATTTTTTACTGAAGGTGTGATAAAATGAATTATGATGTTATTATAATAGGTGCAGGACCGGGCGGAATTTTTTCTGCTTATGAACTTGTTAAAACCAATCCTGAACTTAAAGTTGCAGTGTTTGAGTCGGGTCATCCGCTTGAAAAGAGAAAATGTCCCATTGACGGTGAAAAGATTAAATCCTGTATAAATTGCAAAACCTGTTCGATTATGAGCGGTTTTGGCGGGGCAGGTGCATTTTCGGACGGAAAATACAACATTACAAACGATTTTGGCGGCACTTTATATGAATATATCGGCAAAAAACAGGCATTAGACCTTATGAAATATGTTGACGAAATCAATATGAAATACGGCGGCGAGGGAACAAAACTTTACTCTACCGCAGGTTCAAAATTTAAAAAGTTATGTATTCAGAACAAACTTAACCTTTTAAATGCCTCTGTAAGACATTTGGGAACCGATATAAACTATGTTGTTCTTCAAAATATTTATGATGAACTTAAAGACAAAGTTACATTTTTCTTTGAAACATCGGTTAAAATGATTTCCGCAAAAGAAAAAGGCTTTACGGTCGAAACCGAAAACGGAAATTACGAATGTGACAACTGCATTGTTTCTGTAGGAAGAAGCGGAAGCAAATGGATTGAATCGGTTTGCAAAACTCTGGACATTTCTACAAAATCGAACCGTGTTGATTTAGGAGTCAGGGTTGAACTTCCGGCTGTTGTTTTTTCGCACTTAACTGATGAACTCTACGAAAGCAAAATTGTTTACAGAACTGAAAAATTTGAAGATAATGTAAGAACATTTTGTATGAATCCGCACGGAATTGTTGTAAATGAGAATACAAACGGAATTATAACGGTTAACGGTCACAGTTACGAGGATAAAGAGATGCAAACCGAAAACACCAACTTTGCCCTTTTGGTGGCAAAGCATTTTTCTGAACCGTTTGAAGACAGCAACGGCTACGGCGAAAGTATTTCAAGGCTTTCAAATATGCTGGGCGGCGGTGTTATTGTTCAAAGATTCGGCGACCTTGTAAGGGGAAGAAGAAGCAACCAAAAGCGTATTGATGAGGGTTTGGTTACCCCGACTCTTGCTGCAACTCCGGGTGATTTAAGCCTTGTTCTCCCAAAAAGAATTTTAGACGGTATAATGGAAATGATTTATGCACTTGATAAAATTGCTCCGGGTACTGCAAACGACGATACTCTTTTGTACGGCGTTGAAGTTAAATTCTACAATATGGAAGTTTCTGTTAACGAAAATTTAGAAACAAAATACAAAGGTCTTTATATGATTGGCGACGGAAGCGGCATAACTCATTCGCTTTCGCACGCATCTGCAAGCGGAGTATATGTTGCAAGGTGCATAAACGAGGGAAAATAGTTAATAAACGAGGGAAAATAGTTATTTAAGTGCCTGTAAATTCAGGCAGAATGTTATTAAACGGCTGTTTAAAAAGGTTGCTTTTTAGACAGCCTTTATTTTCCCAAAGGGACAATAATTAATAAACTGAGGAATAATAATCAACAAATTTAGCCGAAACTTAATTTTGGAAACCGACTATTCGGAATGGACTTTGCTCCATTCCGATTTTCTTTTAAGAAAACCGGCAAAACTGCCGCCGCTTTTCCTCTTTCACAAAAAGACTGTTATTTTTGCGAGATTTTGCTCGGGACGGCGTTGTGGTGTTAAAAGCCGGATGGCTTTTAGGGGAAATTTTAAAAGTTTTTGGCAAAATCAGGCAGTTCGCGTACTGTAAATTCCTTTCCCTTAAGATAGTTAAGGGGTGACTGTTTTTGAAAGTCGAATTTGATTTTATAAGAGTAAAGTGCCTGATATTTATAGGGTAAATCTTTATTCATTGCGTTTGTGCCATATTTGGTGTCACCTGCCAAAGGGTGGCCTATATGTGCAAAATGTGCCCTTATCTGATGGGTTCTGCCCGTTAAGAGCGTGACCTCAACCAAAGTGAGATTGTTTTTGCTTTTTAAGACTTTATACTTTGTAATTATCTCTCTTGCGTCGGGCTGAGGCTCATCAAATATATATGCCCTGTTTTGTCTTGAATTTTTTATATGATATGCCTTAAGCGTTGCCTCTTTGGGATAAAGTTTCCCGTGGACAATGCAAAGATACTTTTTAGTGATTTCCCTATCCTTGATTTTTTTGTTCATTTCACGAAGTGCCATTGCGGTTTTTGCGGCAATTACTATACCGCCCGTATTTTTATCTATTCTGTTACAAAGTGACGGAGTAAAAGTTTCTTTTGATTTGGGGTCATACTCCCCTTTTAGATACAAATATGCCTGAATATTGGTTATAAGCGAAGATTTATAATCTGTTTCATCAGGATGAACACTTACTCCCGGTGCTTTATCGACAAGCAAAATATAATCGTCCTCATATACTATATTAAGGGACGGGGTAATTGAATATATATCGTTTTCATATGCCTTTTTCTCTTTTAAAACGGCATCGTCAACATAAAAAGAAATTTCATCGCCCTCTTTAAGTCTTGTTGAAATTTCGCACCTTTTACCGTTGATTTTTATGTCCTTTTTTCTTATAGCCTTATACATAAGACTCATAGGCATTTCGGGGAACTTTTTTGTTATGTATTTATCGAGTCTTTGCTCTGCTTCATTTTTTGATACTGTGTATTTTTTCACAAGCCACACCTCACCGAATATTTTAACATAACAAGTCCCAAATTGCAAACAAAAGCCGTTTTTTTGTCTTGCAAAAAGCACTTTTTCGTGCGGCGGAGGGGATTTCTATTGAACCACAAAAAATTTATTACACAAAAAATAATTTTATTGCATAAAAAAGAGGGTTTGGGATAAACCCAAACCCTCGGAAATACTACTTATTAGAAAGTAATATCAATTTTTAATGCACCGATTATTGTAATGCAGCAGTTGCATACATACCAGCAGCGAATGCACCTTTGATTAATACTACGTCTAAGATGTTGTCATCATAGTATTTGATGAATACACCGATGTCTCTATCGTCATCGAGTTCACCGTTTACGAATTCAGTCTTAAGCATTTCTTCGAACTGTGTTCCTGTAATTCTCTTAGCAGATGTTGTTGATACTGTAAGATCAATTAATGTGAATACAGCGTCTGAAGGAATAGATCTCTTGTATGACTGACCGAATGTCTTATCTGATTTTAACTGTGAAAGTGTGATTACGTTATTTCTGATGTCAGAAACGAAACCGTATTCATACTTAGCATTCTTACCGATATTGTTGATATCGCGGATAAGACCGAATGAGTTAGCATTTGCAACAGTTGATACACTTTCAACTTTTGCGAAAGCACCCTTTGTATCAAGTGCATATGCGAACATATCACCTTTAACTGCTGAACCGAAGTCATAACCGTTAACCATTTCTGTATCATCAGTTGTAACAACAGTGTATTCTTTGTTGCCCTGTCTGAATGTTACTTTGTATAAGTCGTCTTCGATTGTTGCAGCTCTTACGAAGAATGCAAGATTTGAATCAGCACCAACAGAAGCAACGTCGTTTGTGATTACCAACAAACCAACAGTTTTTTCTGAAGAGTCGATATCGATGTATGCAACAACATAAGTTGTGTCATCCTGCAATGATGAAACTGAAGTGATCTTGAAGTCATCTTTAGTTTTGTTTACATTGTAAGGAAGATTGAAGATTACTGTGTTTTCATCAACAGTTTCATTTGAGAAACCTGTCTTTGCACTGTACTTCTGACCGTTACCGCTTGTAGTAGTTTTTGTCAAAGTATCAATAGAAGTAATCTTGTTGCTTGAGTTTGCTTTGAATGTTACGATTCTGTCTGCGAATGGTGTAACAGTTGTGCTTGCTTTAGGAGTACCGAATGTCTTACCTGATGTAAGAGCAGCGTATACTGCAGAAGCATCCTGTTTTGCAGCACCGTTAAGTGAAACTTTATCTGCAAGATCGTAGTTTACGATAGAACCGTCTTTTGTGAACAACTGTAATACATAGTATGTTTCACCAACTGAAGATTCTGTGCTTGTGTTTACGATCATAGCATAGTTTGAAGATGTTGCTGAAGTTTTTTCGTACATAGCGATTTTACCGTTAACATCGATATAGAAGTCACCTTCATCGCCTGCTTTTGTACCTGAAGGCATAACTGATCTGTTGATAACAGTGTATGTTTTGCCGTCGATTACATAATCGTCACCGTCGAATTCGTCGATAACGCCTGTTACTTTATTTCTTGCAACCTGGATTTTGATATTCTTGCTTGTTGCAGAACCGCCAACTACTGTGCCGTCGCCTTCAACTGTAAGAACATCATATTCCTTGAGGTCTTTAACATCGATGTCTTTGCCATCTAATGTTAATGTGTAGGAGTAACCTTTCTTACCGTCAACGAAGTTTGTAAGATCGATATAGCCTGCACCGTTTTTAAGGCTAACTTTTTTGTTTGAACCGTAAATGCTGTCTACTACGAATGTTGACTGTTTTGAAGCGAAGATGTAATCAAATTCGCCGTCGCCATCGTTATCCAAAAGTTCTGCACTGCCTACGAATGAAAGAGCGTCGATAGTGTAGTTTTTGATTGTGTCCTGGTATTTACCGTTAACATAAACTTTAGCTTCTTTGTTAATTGTATATTCTGTGTTATCTGTATCAACATCATCATCAAATACGCTGATTACATATTCATCTTTTGTTGTGTCGAATGTTGAAGGATATTTTGTAGCACTTTTTAATTTAACATTTTCAAGTTTATCAATTGAATCTGTTTTGTTCTTTGCAGAAACTGTGAATGCTTTAACATTCCAATCTTTGTAGTCATCCTGTGCAAGGAATGCTGTTACAGTGTAACCCAAGAAATCAGCAATGTTTGTTCCGTTTGTTAAAACAGTTTCTTCATTTGTCAATGAGAAATCATCATCGATGATTTTGTAGTTGTTCTGATATCTAACTTTAACTTTGTTAGCATCTGTAACTGTTGTAGCACCGCTTGTTGATGAAACACTGTTTGCTGTAACAACAACGTCTACTTTGTAAACATTTAATTTGTCATAGCCCAACTGTTTGTCATCTTTTGCTTTGTACTGATAAGTTCCGTCACTGTTGTAACCGTCTGAAACCATCATAGGAGCGTCGATTGAATTGTAAGCAAGTCTTGCAACAATTCCTCTTGCAGCGTTCTGACCGGCAGAAGCCTTAACGCCTTTTGATACACCTGCTTCAGAAGCGATTACGAGGTAACCTGTAGGCCATCCGCCTTTAGCAAGAACATAGTTGTTCTGATAACCTAAAGCAGCAACCATAATTTTAACTGCTTCTTCATATTTAACTGAATCGTTAGGTCTGAATAAGCCGTTACCGTCACCTGAGATAATACCCATCTGTGTAGCGAGGTTAACATCACCAGCATACCAAGCATCTGATGCAACGTCAGTGTAGATTGACTGACCTGCAGCACCTGAAGCGGCGTCTGATAATCCCTGAAGTCTGTTAGCAATTGCTACAACTTCAGCTCTTGTAATTGTGTCATTGGGTCTAAAGTTACCGTCCGGGTCGCCTTTGAGAATATCCAATGCAGCAAGTACATCTGTTGCTTCAGCTAAAGCAGTTCCGTCTTCAACATCAGTAAATGTTGCTGCGAATGCAACAGAACTGAGAATCATTGAAAAAACTAAAGCCAAAACAAGAACTCTTGTAAGATTTTTCATTGAAAATCTCCTCCTTAATAAAATATTTTATTAAATAAATTAATAATACGCTAAGATACCCGAGGGAGATAACCCCCTCTCGTCTTGCTACGGGTTTATTATATCGTCAAGACGGCAAAAATGTCAACACAGTAATCTTATTTGTAACATAATTGTAAAATAACTGCCACGCGGCCGTAAAATAGCCGTATTTACCGCAATTTTTACCGTTTTTATGTAATAATTCCGAAGCGAAAGGCATACGAAACCATTATTAATTCATTCTACGACATTATACAACAAAAAAATCACTTTGTCTATAATTTTTATGTAATTATTTTCCAAACAAAATCATAATATTAAAAAAAAGATTTAAAAAGAGGGGCGTTGATATTTTGCAGCAGGGAAATCTTAAAGTTTTTGTTTACAGCGGAAACGGGCTTTTTCCGCAGAGAGATTCTCAGGTTTTTATAAAAAAAAGCGGACAGTTGACCGATTTTGCCATTACCGACTCTGCGGGGCAGACCGGCAGTTTTTCTTTTGACACTCCGGACAAAAGCGAGTCTTTGACTCCGGGATATGACAAACCCTATACCGAACTTACGGTTACTGTGGTAAAACAGGGATTTTACCCCGAAACTGTTTCAAATGTTCAGATTTTTTCGGGAGTTACAAGCCTATTAAATGCTGAACTTATGCCTATTCCCGAAGATTCCGAACTTACACGCACAAGAACGGAATTTACATCAAAACCGCAGTTTAACATATAAAAAAGGAGGAAAAACTTATGGCACTCAGGACTCCCGTTATACCCGAAAATATTACGGTGCATTTGGGAAGACCCGAAGAGTCGGCACCCAATGTAACGGTTCCTTTTCCCGACTACATAAAAAATGTTGCGTCGGGAGAAATTTATCCGACATGGAGCGAGTCGGCACTGAGAGCGAATATTTATGCACAGATTTCTTTTGCTTTAAACAGAGTTTTTGTGGAATATTACCGCTCAAGGGGGTATGATTTCGACATAACATCTTCAACTTCCATAGACCAGTCGTTTTCGCAGGGAAGAAATATTTTTGAAAACATTTCTTTAATAGTTGACGATATTTTTGCAAGTTATTTAAAAAGACCCGAAGCTATCGAACCGCTTTTGGCGGAATTCTGCAACGGAACAACAACGACCTGTGACGGACTCAGCCAATGGGGAAGCGAAAATCTGGCTCAGCAGGGTTACGGTCCTTTTGACATTTTAACATATTATTACGGCGATAATCTGACTCTGGTAACAGACGTTCCGGTTGCAGACATCCCGGAATCCTACCCCGGAGAGCCTTTAAGACGCGGAAGCGAGGGAACAGATGTATACATTATTCAATTTGCTTTAAACAATATTTCAAACAGTTATCCGCTTATTCCGAAAATAAATCCCATAAACTATGTTTTTGACGAAAACACCGAAAATTCCGTAAAAACTTTCCAGGGAATATTCGGACTTACGCAGGACGGAATTGTGGGACGGCGTACCTGGTACAAAATAATTTATCTTTACACAGGTTTAAGAAAACTTTCGGAACTTAATTCTTTGGGCATTGACCTTGACGAAGGCACGATTTTGTCTTCGGGAACGCAAGAAATCAAGTTCTTGCAGTATATGCTGTCGGTAATTGCCCAACTTTACAACGAAATCCCCGAAGTTAAGATAAACGGTATATATTCGGACGAAACAAAAAACGCGGTGAAAGCCTTTCAGATGTATTTCGGTCTGCCTGAAAACGATGACCTTACGGCTGATGTTTTTGATAATATATATTCGGTTTACATAACTTCTGCAAATTATCTTGACACAAAAGGTTATACATTTGAGGGATTCAAGAGTTTGTCGGGGGCTATGGCGGTTACCGAAATTCAGAAAATGCTTAACAATGTTTCAAAGATAAGAAAGGACATTGAATATGCCCCGCCGACGGGATATATCGGAACAGCCACCAAAAACAACATTTACAGAATAAAAAAAATGTACGGAATTTCGGAAAGCGGTTTGCTCGGAAGAGAAACAGTAAGGAAAATTGCGGCGGAGTCGTCGGTTTTTGTGAACTGTTCAAATCCGTCAAGAACGCAGTACCCCGGCTATATTTTAAGACAGGGTATGACCGACGGCGACCTTAAAAGTCTTGGAAGAACCATTACCACCCCCATTAAAAATGCTCAGATAATGCTTCGTGAAATTTCTTATGTTTATCCGGAGGTTATAAAGGTTGTGCCGACTTCTGCATTCGGTTCGCTTACAAAATCGGCGGTTGATTCTTTTCAGAAACTTATAAAAGTGCCTGTTACGGGATTTATAAACTTTCCGCTGTGGCAGAAAATAGCACAGTATTATGAATATGCACTGCAAAAAAGGTTTCCGCCTTTTAAAACTTCGCCTTATAAGTACGACATGCTTCCGTTTATTGCGTCATCTGCAAACGACGAAACTGCAATGGTTACGGTTATGCTCAATGCACTCAAAAAGATTATTTCGGAGGTTGTTATACAGGAACCTACCTATATAATAAACGAAACATTCTGCAAAAATATAAAACTGCTGCAAAAAATTCTGCATCTTCCCGAAACGGGTGAAGTTTCCCGTGAAACCTGGGACGGAATAACAAAGATTTATGAGGCATTAATTAATGAAGAAATATGAGGTATTTGCGGTATCTGCGGTGTTAACGCTTACGGCACTTATAATAGGTTTTTGTTTTATAAGATTTTACAGACCGCCCAAATATATAAAAAACGATGTTAAAATCATACACCGTGAGGGAACTGAGCCCCAAAAAAGCGTTATAAAATGGGCAGAGTTTACCCCTGACTGTCAAAATTTAATAAAAGCAGCGGAATATGACATAAATTCCGAGGGAAAGATACCTATGACGGTTTTGCTTGCATACTCTTCGGCAAAATCAGGCGGAAAGCCGCAGCAAGCGTTTATAAACGAGTGTGCAAGCCTTATTGAGAACGGGGGATACCCCAAAGAAACAAAAGCATTTAACTATTACAAAGAAGTTTACGATTTGGTTTTGGGCGGATTTACCGGCAAAAAAGGGAAAAATTACGGAATATTGGTGACATCGCCCATTCCGAAAGGCTTTTATTTTACCCACTCCCGCGACTTCGGGGAAACAAGAAACTACGGTTTTTCAAGAACACACAAAGGAAACGACCTTATGGGAAACACGGGAACGCCTATTTGTGCCATGGAAGGCGGAGTTGTTGAGGAACTCGGTTGGAACAGATACGGAGGCTGGAGAATGGGGATAAGGAGCAACGACAAAAAAAGATACTGGTATTATGCTCACTTAAGAAAAGATTTTCCTTACAAAACCGGTCTTAAAAAAGGCGATTCGGTTTTTGCCGGAGAGGTTATAGGCTATATGGGTATGACGGGTTATTCCGACAAGGAAAATGTAAACAATGTTAACATTCCGCATCTGCATTTAGGACTTCAGATTATTCCGGACGGCGGAAAAAAAGAATCGGACAACGAAATATGGGTTGACATTTACGAAATTGTAGAGTTTACAGAGCAAAACAAAAGTGAGGTAACAAAAATTGAGAACAATAATGAGGAATATATTGAAAAATGATACTTTAATAAAAGGATTGGCAGGATTTTTCGGGATAATGATACTTTTCTCGGCATTTGTAACAATAAATTCCGGAAAAAGAGAAACTTTAAACGCTGTTTCTTCCCCGAAATTTCCTATTATTATGTACCACAGCGTTATAGACGATCCGTCACGAATATCAAAATATGTTATATCTCCCAAAAGTCTTGAGCAGGATTTTAAATATTTAAAAGACAACGGATATTCTTCCATTACCCTTTCTGACCTTATCGAATTTCAGAAAAACGGAACTCCGCTGCCCGAAAAATGTGTTTTGATAACTTTTGACGACGGATACTACAACAATTACACATATGCCGCACCGCTTTTGAAAAAATACGGATTTACGGCTGTTCTTTCGGCAATCGGCGAGTTTTCGGAAGAATATTCAAAACCCGACGCAATTTTAAGCAATCTTTATTCTCATATAACTTTTAATCTTATGAACGAGTCGGCAGATGTTTTTGAATATGCAAACCATTCTTACAACCTGCACGGACTTTCCGAAAGAAAAGGAATTTTAAAAATAAAGGGTGAGGACGACTACCGCTACCGTGAAGTTGTAATAAACGACACCCAAAAAATGCAGGAGCTTATGAAAACCAAGACCGGAAAAGAACCCATTTGCTACACTTATCCTTTCGGTGCCGTTGACAAGGAATCGAAAAGCATTGTAGAAAGTCTTGGTTTTCCTATAACCCTGGGATGCGAGGAGGGTTTAAACACAGTTTCAAGCGACCCCGCATCACTTTTGAACTTAAAACGCTTTAACCGTGAAGGAGGTCTTTCTACTTCGGAATTTTTCAAGAAAATTGAACAAAGTAAATAAAACCAAAGCCTTATATAAAGTTGTGTGGTATCAAAAAAAGTTGTGTGGTAAAAATAAAACCCCCTTGCACCCTTATCAGTGCATTTACATCTTATCACCAATATATAATTGTGTCAATAGTTGATCTTAAATTAGTGCAAAAAAGGTGATAATATGAATAAAGATGTTGAAAAAAGAATTGGCGAAAACATAAGAAAAATAAGAAGAGCCCAGAACATTACTCAAGAGATGTTGTCTGCAAGACTTCAGACTTTGGGTTGTGATATTACAAGGAGCGGTCTTGCAAAAATTGAAGTAGGTCAACGCCACATTTATGCCGATGAACTTATTTTAATTAAAGAAATCCTGAAAACTGACTTTGACAGTTTGCTTTACTGACAATAACTCAAAATTTTATACTTTTATAATGAATATTGACCAATATCACGGACAATATTTTATTAACTGTACTGTATAATAAATTTTGGGTGAGTTAATTATGCAAAAATGTGTGAGAAGAACCCAAAATATCGGTAAGAATATAAGAAAATTGCGGTTAAAACATAATTTGTCACAGGAAAAAGTATGCGAAAAGTTAAAGTATAGCGGTTATCCCGTCAGCCGAAGTACTTATTCTAACTATGAGAATGGGAATATCAAAATACGGGCGGGTATAATTATTGCATTAAAAAAGATTTACAATTGTTCGTACGACGACTTTTTTGAAGGACTTGAGGATTGACCGACTTTTTCGACAGCCTGAGCCGGGAAATTAAATTTCCCGGCTCTGTTTTATATCATCCATACAGGCACTATATAATTTTCACTATCCACTGCCGAAAGTGTTTCTTTCATACAGATAATTGCACCTTTTCCCCTTGGGAGCGAGGCTTTATCAAGAAGTTTAAACGGTCTTACAAGTTCGGTTCCGAGATTTGCCGTCCTTTTTATTTCTATGGGGTGGAGTTCTCCGTCACTTTCTATAACAAGGTCAATTTCGTTACTGTTTTTATCGCGGTAATACCACATAAGACATTCCTTTGCGTTATTATGGTATGTTTTAATGATTTCCGACACCACATAATTTTCAAGTATTGCACCGTTTATTGCTCCGTTTGCCAAAATCTCGGGAGAAGAATATCTTGTAAGATAGGCAACAAGACCGGTATCAAAAAAGTACATTTTAGG
>CAKSDT010000054.1 GCA_934446135.1 uncultured Clostridia bacterium | reverse complement strand
AAACAACCCGTTACATCTATAACGGGTTGTTTCATTAAGTTATTTTCTATGAATTATTTTGTCACCAAATGGTCTGGAGCACAATTTACGAGCCTAAGAGTTGAGTTGGGATGTGTAGAGTTCATAATACCTCCCTTTTTTACCCATAAGTTCCGCGTGCGTTCCGGCTTCCAAAATTCCCTTGTTCCCGATAAACATAATAAGGTCGCTGTTTATTATTGTTGAAAGTCTGTGGGCAACTACAAAAGATGTTCTCCCCTGCATCATACCCTCTGTTCCCTTTTGGAGCATAAGTTCCGTTTCGGTATCGACTGACGAAGTTGCCTCATCCAATATTAAAATTGCCGGGTTTTTAATAATTGTACGGGCGAAAGCGATAAGTTGTTTTTGTCCTGCCGAAATATCGCCGCCTCTTTCAGTTATTACAGTATCAAAGCCATCGGGAAACGAATTTATAAATTCATCTGCCGAAACAAGTTTTGCGGCATTTATTACTTCCTCATCTGTTGCGTCAAGTTTGCCATAGCGTATGTTATCTTTGACTGTCCCCGAGAAAAGGAAACTGTCCTGCATCATAATACCCATCTGAGTTCTTAAAGATTTCAAAGTTACATTTTTTATATTGTGTCCGTCTATTAATATTTCGCCGCCCGAAATATCGTAAAACCTTGACAAAAGATTTATTATGGTGGATTTGCCCGCTCCCGTAGGCCCTACGAGTGCCACTTTCATACCGGGTTTTATGTGAAACGAAAGATTTTCAAGAATGTTTGGAGCGTTGTCTTCATACTTAAATGTAACATTTTTAAACTCGACATCGCCTTTTACGGGCGGAAGAATTTCAGCATTCTTTGAATCTGTTATAACAGGCTTTTCCGACATTGTTTCAAAAATCCTGTCAATATAGACAAAGTTATTTACTATCATATTGTAATATGTTGAAAGCATTGTTATAGGTGCCCAAAACTTATTAAGATATGAAGAAAAAGCAATAAGCACACCCACTTCAAGACCGGAATTTATTCTGCCTGCACCGTAAAGATAGATTATCACAACAGTTAAAACATACAAAACATTGACGGAAAACGGAATTGCAAGTTCTATAAACTTTGCTTTCATCCAGTATTTTCTGTTTTCATCGCAAAGTTCGGAAAATTTCTCTGCATTTACTTCTTCTCTTGAAAAAGACTGAATTACTTTCATTCCCGATATGTTTTCCTGAATATAGGCATTTAAGTTGCTTTGTTTTGCCGAATATTTGTTCCACACCTCTCTGTGTTTTTTCTTAATCCCAAACCTTATAAGCAAAAACACGGGAAGCGTCAAAAGACAGATTATTGTGAATTTTACATCCATAAGAAGCATAAACACCACTATTATAACAAGGGTAAAAATCCCCGTTATGATGTCAACAATTCCGTCTGACAGAAGGTTTGAGATTGAATTTATATAGTTTACAACTCTTACGGTTATTTTACCCAAAGGTCTTGAGTCAAAATATGAAAAAGGCAGAGTCTGAAGGTGGCAGAACAGGTCATATCTTATATCGTGAATGATTTTCTGCCCGACAGTATGAATTATTTTTGCCTTTTTTCTTGTAAGAATCAAAAACAAAAGATGAGCCAGAACAAGCACCGCAATAATACCTGCCAAAAGCACATAATTTTTTTGCGGAAAAACCGTGTCAACAACTATTTTTGTGAAGTATGGCGGCAAAAGTTCCGCAACCGAAGAGATAAAAACAAGAAGAATTGTAAACAGTATTTCATTTTTATACCTCAAAACATAAGGCATAAGCATTTTAAGCGTAGTTTTTCTTGAAACCGAAACATTTTTTTCGTCTACATCAATTCTGTTTTTCATTTTTACACCTCCGGCAGACTTGTATCGGGTCTGTAACCGTTTCCCGGTCTTGCAAAATCGCCCATCTGATTATCATAAATGCTTTTGTAGTAGCCGTTTTGTGCCAAAAGTTCTCGGTGTGTCCCCCACTCTGTCATAGTCCCGTTTGACAAAACTATAATAAGGTCGGCATTCTTAACAGATGAGATTTTATGTGCGATAATAAATGTTGTTTTTGAGCCGAATTCTGTATCTAAAGTATGTCTTACCATTGTTTCGGTTTTAAAATCGAGTGCAGATGTTGTATCGTCCAAAATTATGATTGACGGATTTTTAAGAAGTGCTCTTGCAAGCGAAATTCTTTGCCTTTGACCGCCCGAAAGACCCACTCCCAATTCCCCGACAACAGTTTCATAACCGTCTTCAAGTTTTGTAATAAATTCGTGGGCACCTGCAGCCTTTGCAGCTTTTATGCAGTCTTCGTCGGTTGCGTCGGGAACTGCAAATCTGATATTGTTTTTAATTGTATCCGAAAACAAAAATATGTCCTGCATTGCATAAGCAATATCGTTTCTTAGCGTTTTAAGGTCAATATTTTTAGCATTTACTCCGTCAAAATAAATCGAACCGTATGTAGGGTCATAAAACCTGGTAAGAAGGTTTAAAACAGTTGATTTTCCCGAACCTGTAGGTCCTATAAGAGCAACTGTCTGCCCCGGATTTACCGAAAAGTTTATATGTTTTAAAACCCTTTCTCTGCCGAACATAAAAGTAACATTTGAAAATTCAACTCTGCCCGAAAGTCTTGTTCCCCTTTTCTTAACATTTCCGTTTTTAACTTCAGGTTCTTTTCCCAAAAGTTCAATAATTTTAAGAGTTCCCGCATTAAACTGCTCTGTCATATTCACAACCGAACCCAAGGATAAGAGCGGACTTATAAAAGTTCCCACAAGTCCCGAAACCGTCGTAAATTCGCCCACTGTAAGACTTCCTCTTATAAGCATCAATCCTCCGAGACCTACAAGAACAACATTTGTAACAGATGCCCAGAATGTTATAAAAGGTGCGGCAGAAATCCACTCGTTTACAAAATCTATATGTGAATTAAAGTATACCTTATTCTTCTCTTCGAATTTATTGTTTTCAAATTCCTCCATTGCATATGCCTTTACTATTCTGTTACCCGATATATTCTCCTGAACTTCGGAGTTTAGATCGGATGTTGCGTTTCTTATTTTCATAAATACTCTTTTCATCTTACGGGCATTTAAAACAGTATAATACGCAACAAAAGGCATTGTGGCAAAAAGCCCTATACTTAAATAAGGATTTACTTTAAATATCACAACAAATGCAAAAACCAAAAGCAAAATATTTGTAAGGCAAGTAGGTATTACGGACGCAACAAAAAGTCTTATATTTTCAGCATCCATAGTAAGTCTTGACATCAAATCACCTGTTTTTGACGATTTGAAAAATTTAAGGTCTAAGGACTGGAGTTTTTTAAAAACTTCAATTCTCACCTTAAGAATTACATCCTGAGAAACACTTTCCGTTAAAATCGTTTTAATGTATGAGGAAACTTCTTTTAAAAGTATTGCACCGACAAGCACAAGTGCATATTCAATGTAGGTTTTTTCGCCTGCCGAATTTAGTACGGCATCAACAAATTTACCCAGAAAAACCGGATGAACTACTGTAAGTGCGGTGTATAAAACTGTGAGAATCAAAACCGCAAAAAGGCTTAATTTGTAATGTGAAAGTTTCTTGATTATCCATTTTACAGATTCCATATTACCGCCTCCTTCTTGTGCAATTTTAAAGTAAACACAACAAAAAGTCAACCAAAATCCGGAAAAACTTTTTGTTTAATTTGCACAGTATTTATAGCACAATTTTATAGTTTTTTGTATTGACTGCAAAGAGGTTAACTGATATAATTTATCGGTTTACCAAATGAAAAGGGAATGATAAAATGAACGGAGTTTTTCAGACTTTTGCGGAAAACCTGACAATTGAAAATGTAGTTTCAAAATCAACCATTCTTTTATACGGACTGGGCGTTTTTGCAATTTGTCTTATAATTGCACTTATACTTGCAAGAATTTTTTCCAAAGACGCGTTCGAAAAAAACATATACATTTATTCGTTTGCGGTGGCAAACTTTGCCTATATGGGTTATGCCGTAATCGGCGGAGTTTTCGGCGACGCAATTTTGCTTGATATGATGATTTTTGTTCCTCCTTTAAATATATTTACATATTCTGTGGGAATTGCAATTTTAAATCCCAACGGAAAAGGATTTACCCCCAAATATCTCTTAAATCCGATTTTTGCAGCACTTATTTTGGGAAGCATTGTGGGACTTACCGGCATTAAACTCCCGGCATTTTTCGAAGACACAGTTTCATCTTTAGGCGGTTGTATGGGTCCGCTGGCAATGGTTTTAACAGGTTTTGTTATTGCCGGGTTTGACATTTTAAAACTCCTGACAAATGTAAAAGTCTACATTGCCTCGGTTTTAAGGCTTTTTGTAATTCCGGTTGCGGTTTTGCTTGTTTTAAAGGCATTAAATGCTCCCGAAAGCGTTTTAATCGGTGCTTTGGGTGCCGTTGCAATGCCGCTTGGACTAAACACTGTTGTAATTCCTGCCGCATACGGCGGAGATACATCTTTGGGTGCAAGTATGGCTCTTATTTCAAACATTCTGGGCATTATTTCCATTCCCGTTATGTTTACGGTTTTTGCATAAAAAATTATATTAAAAACGGTGCAGCAATTAATTGCTGCACCGTTTATTGTGCCGATATCTTCCCGAAGCCCAGAGGTAGCCTATCCTTCCCATAAAACCACTCCGCCTTTTTCCAGCGACTTTTTTACATCTATAATTCTCTGGTTTGTTGAGCCTTTAAACCTTAGATTAAGTTCGGTTTTGGTTTTATCAAATCTTCCGTCAACCAAAACTTCAAGTCTTTTAAGAAGTTCCTTTTTTACAGGGTCTTTTATAATTTGTTCGTAGGTATAACCCGAATAAGACCATATAGTTTTTCCGGCGGCTTTTAATCTGTCGGCAAGTTTTATTAAGTTCTCTGCCTGTTCAAAAGGTTCTCCCCCCGAAAAAGTTATATTGCATATATGGCTTTTTGTGAGTTTTTCAAAAATCTCATCAATTGTTTCGTCGTGACCGTTTGTCTCATCCCAGGTTTCGGGATTGTGGCAGTCCTCACAATGGTGAGGGCAGTAATTAAGCCACAAAACATCCCGAAATCCTATTCCGTCAACCGACGAACTGTAGGTTATATCCATTATTCTCAATGTGTCATTGCTATTTTGCATCGTGCGTCACTCTGTCTCTTAATTCGGCTTTTTTGCCCTCGTTCCAACTGCTTACGCTTCCTACAAGGTAGCCTGTTATTCTCTGAATAATATCGATGTTTGTTCCTCCGCATACCGGGCAGACTTTAAGGTCGCCGTCTGCATTTTCAAATCCGCAGTCAAGGCAGCGGCTTCTTGTGTGGTTTACAGAACCGTAGCCCATATTATATTTATCCATAAGGTCAACTGTCTGTTTGATACATTCAATATTATGAGTTGCGTCGCCGTCAAGTTCGACATAGAAAATATGTCCGCCGCCCTCAAGTTCGTGATAAGGTGCTTCTATTTTTGCCTTATGTTCGATACTGCATTTATACCAAACCGGAACATGAGAACTGTTTGTATAATATTCTTTATCTGTAATATTTTTAATTTCGCCGAACTGTTTTCTGTCCCTTTTTGTAAACTTACCGCTTAATCCCTCAGCAGGAGTTGCAAGCAAACTGTAGTTAAGGTTTTTAGAATCGCCTATTTTTCTTATTCTGTCCCTCATATATGTTATGATTTCAAGACCGAGTTTCTGTGCTTCTTCCGATTCGCCGTGATGTTTTCCTGTAAGTGCAATCAAGGTTTCGGCAAGACCTATAAAGCCTATTCCCAAAGTACCTGTTTTTATGATATCTTCCAGTTTATCGTTCGGTTTTAATGCTTCGCTGCCGTTCCACATTCCGCTCATCAAAAGCGGGAACTGTTTTTTCATAGCAGTTCTCTGGAACTGGTATCTGTCATAAAGTTGTTCTGCGGCAACATCTATACATTTATCGAGTTTTTTGTAAAACTCTTTCATTTTTTCTTCTTTATCCTCAATATCCATACATTCAAGACCGAGTTTTACGATATTGATTGTTGTAAAAGAAAGGTTTCCTCTTCCGATTGAAGTTTTAGGACCGAATCTGTCCTCGAAAACTCTTGTTCTGCAGCCCATTGTTGCAACTTCGTGAATATATCTTTTGGGGTCGTCGGCTCTCCACAGTTCGTTCTGATTGAATGTTGCGTCAAGATTTAAGAAATTCGGGAAAAATCTCTTTGCCGTAACTTTGCAAGCCAGAATATAAAGGTCATAGTTTCTGTCTTCGGGGAGATAGTTTACCCCTCTCTTTTTCTTCCATATCTGAATCGGGAAAATAGGAGTTTCGCCGTTTCCCACACCTCTTAAAGTTGAATTTAAGATTTCTCTCATAATACACCTGCCCTCTGCCGATGTATCAGTTCCGTAGTTAATTGACGAGAAAACAACCTGATTTCCGCCTCTTGAATGGATTGTATTCATATTATGAATAAAAGATTCCATTGCCTGATGAACTCTGTTTACGGTCTGATTCATTGCGTGCTGCAAATATCTCTTTTCGCCTACAAGTCCGTCAAGTTCTTTCTTTTCATAATCCGAAAACTCTTCGTGTTTGATTGCATTCAAATCCGCACCTGTCAATTTTTCGAGTTTTTCAACCTCTTCTATAAATGTTGTTCTTACATAAGGTGCAAGATAAAAATCAAAAGCCGGGATTGCCTGTCCGCCGTGCATTTCATTCTGAACAGATTCCATTGAAATACATGCGATTATTGCAGCGGTTTCAATTCTTTTTGCCGGTCTTGACGAGCCGTGGCCTGCCCTGAAGCCGTTTTCCAATATTCTGTCCAGCGGGTGCTGAAGGCAGGTAAGCGATTTTGTAGGATAATAATCAGCATCGTGCATATGAATATAGTTGCTTTTTATGTAATCCCTTGTAACCTGTGAAACAAGCATATCCATAACGAAAGATTTTGAAGTTTCGCTTGCAAACTTCATCATCATACCGGCAGGAGTTTCTGCGTTCATATTTGCGTTTTCTTTTGTTATTTCGTTTGCAATGGTATTTACAATACCCATATACATTTCATAGGTCTTTCTTCCCCTTGCAATGTTTCTCTGTTCTCTGTATAAAATATAATCCTTTGCGACATTTTTATACTTTGACTTCATAAGTTCAGCCTCAACCAAATTCTGAACTTCTTCGATTTCTATAACATCAACATCCATCTGTTCGATGTTGTTTGCAATTTTTTCGGCAGTTTTTACATCGTTTATAAAATTATGATTCATTGCCTTTAAAATTGCATTTACTATTTTTTGTTTGTCAAAATTCTCTATTCTTCCGTCTCTTTTTCTAATATTATTTATCATCCCGAACTCTCCTTTTATATGTTAAATCCGTGTTTTTATGTAATGTGGATTAACCACTATATCTTGTAATTACATCAAATTATACTACAAGATATTCCAGTTGTCAATAGTTTTTTAAGAAATTTTTTCAGACTGGATTTTAAAGCATATTTTAGCCGCAAAACGCTCAGGTACGAGTTTTGCGAATAATTTTGCAAGTTTTACACTCATTGTAGGTACGATTACCTTTTTATTTTTATCAACACAAGATATTGTGTATTTTGCAATTTTTTCAGGTTCAGCCGATTTCAAACTGAAACTTACCCCTGCAACCTCATCAAACCTTGTTTTAACAGGACCGGGGCAAAGAATTCCCACATACACATTTTTCTTTAATTTTTTTGCTTCTTCGGAAAGTGCCTCCGAAAGCCTTACCACATAACTTTTAGTGGCATAATATGTTGCCATTAAAGGTCCGGGCATAAACCCTGCTATTGAGGCAACATTTAAAATTTTCCCCCTGTTTTTTCTTACCATTTCGCCAAAAAAAAGTTTTGTTAAAATATGAAGTCCCAATATATTTGTTTTAATCATAGAAATATCTTTTTCAAGAGATGTTTCTGAAAAGAACCCCAAATCACCGAAACCTGCGTTATTTATCAGGATATCTGCGTCCTTATGTTTTTCGAAAAGGGCTTTCATATCATTTTCGTCCGAAGAATCGGCCTTTTCGGGTATAAATCCCAACTCCCTGATCATTTCAAGCCTTATTTCGTTTCTTCCCGTTCCAACTACGGTATAGCCCCTTTTTAAGTAAATTTTGCCCATTTCAAGACCTATCCCCGATGTTGCACCAGTAATTAAAACTTTCACTTTATTATTCTCCTTTTAATATACTATCATAGAACAGTATATACCCTAACCGAATGAAAAGCAATGACAATTACTATATTTTGTACTTTTTTCAAGTAATTATACATTTAAATAAGTTACAATTTATAGTATAATTCTATTAAGCACCGCTGTTTTAAGGGGGGAATAAGTTATGAAATTTATACTCATAAGCCCTGAACGGGTCAATGTATATTTAACTCACGACGATATGGTACTTGAAAATATAGACTTAGAAGATTTATATGAAAGAAAACCCGGCTCAAACAAAAAACTGACCAACATATTCGATATGGCAAAAAATGTATCGGGCTTTAATTCAAACGGTTCTCAATACGAAATAGATGTTATCCCGATAATTGGCGGAGAACTTTTGCTCAGTATTTCAAAAGTTGATGAAGACAAAGAAAAAATATATGTAAAAGGAAATTCTGTCTGTTGTTTTACCGATTCTTTTGATTCGGCAGCAGAGGCGGTTTTAAGAGTAAAAGATTTGTTTACAGGTGATTCAAGCATTTATAAGTATGGCGGAAAATATTATATACTTCTTAAAATATACAGAATTGAAATAGAAAAGATTAGAATTTTAAACCGTATCATAAATGAATTTGCCGAAAAATCCCCTTTAAGGGATATTGTTATAAGAGAACACGGAAAGTGCATTGCAGATAAAAATGCCGCCGAAATTGCGTCAGTTTATCTTTCGGGATGATATTTCTAAAATTTTACAAGGTCAAAAAAAAGCACCAATGTCAAAAAGTTGGTGCCTTTAAATTTCTTGAAAAAAGCCCTATTTTTCGCGGTTTTTTTCAATTGTTTACAATTTATTAATATTTGCTTAATAATTCATTTTTATAATGAAACCGTAATCAGAAATGATTACATATCGCTAATATCTTTTTTATATATTCATCCCTATCTTTTTTTGCCTGCTGACTCGTAGCAGGTATTTTTTTGTATCCTCAGTTTATTTCCAGAAAATCTTGGTAAAACATTGAGTAAATAAGATTGTAAAGTGCGGCAAAGGGACGCATTAAGTTCCATATGCCTATTCCCCTCAAATTGTAATCTTCAACAAGTTTAAGTCTTTCAAAAATGCTTCTTGCGTCTTCAAACCAGACTGTGTGGAGATTTCCGTCTTTGTAATAATTAAAATAAGGCGATTTTGAAACGGGGTCAAAAATTATTTCGGCTCCCACCTCGTCTGCAATTCTTACTGCTTCCTCATTTCCTATCAAAACGGCTCTTGATTTGCCCTGAACATAAGGAAGAGTCCAGTCGTAGGCATAGTTTGAAATACCCAAAAGGATTTTTTCGGGCGGTATTCTGGTAAGAGCATATTCTAAAACATTGGTGACCCCCGTAATGGGTGAAACTGCCTGAGGCGGGCCGTAAGTATAGCCCCATTCGTATGTCATTACAAAAACATAGTTTGCCGCCTGACCCAAAAGATAATAGTTATGGCTTTCATAAAAATCTCCGGGTTGGGAATCTGAAGTTTTCGGAGAAACCGCAACTACCACCAAATATCCCAAAGGATTTAATGTTTCCCTTAAATATGAAATAAAATCTGCGTAATTCATATAATCTTCCCTCGGAAGATACTCAAAATCGACATCTATTCCCGAAAAGTTTTTTTCTCTTATTATTTCAATTATGTTGTTTTTAAGAGTTTCCCAAATTGTTCTTGTATTTAAAAGTTCGCTTCCCTGTTCGGAACTGAATCCGCCTTCTTCTGTCAGTGTAGAAAGGTGCATAAGACATTTTTTGTTTTGCGAAAAGGCCGTTTCTCTTATTTGGTAGTCATCAAGATTTATGATATCGCCCGTAAGAGTAAAACCGTATGTAAAGGGCGAAAGATACATAACTGTCTGCATTGCACGCTCTAAAACGCTTTGTTCTGCAAAAGGATAAGCATATCCCAAAGATGAAATTGTTTTTTTTCTGTCATAAACATAAGAAAGCACCAAACTTTGCCCCGCAACCAAAGAATACGGCGGTTTAAGACCGTTTCCCGAAATAATGTCAAAAGGCGAGATTCGGTATTCTTCGGCAAGAGAGTAAACACTGTCACCCGGTTTTACAGTATAAATTATAATAAAAATCACTCCTCATAAAAAAGAAAATAATGTTAATACTAATAATATCTTATTTTCCAAAGGAGATTATTATGAAAAAATTACTTATTATTATATTATGCACAGTTTTTCTTTGTTCCTGCGAAAGTTCTATGGCAAAGGAAAAGCCTTACACCCTTGCAACAGACCAATATGCCGTTTATGATTTTATCAAAACCGTTTTTGAAGGCGTAACTGTCACATTTACAACAGACCCGTTAAGCGAAAGTGCAAAAAATGCCGACCTTTTTATCTGCATTTATTCTTCTGTTCCTCAGGACAACATTTATGAAATCAAAAAAGATGTTGCCGACGCCAACGAAACTATGTGGATTTCTCCCGAAAAGGCAATTAATGCTTTTTACGGAATTTACGGAAAAATTGTATCTCAAAACCCCGGATTTGCAGACAAATATACCGAAAAGTATGAAAATTATGTTATAGCATTGCAAAATCTCAACACAAGATATAAAAATGCAGTAAATGACAAACCGGTGCTTATTGCAAACGAGTGCAATGTTTCTGTTCTTGAAAAAGATTACGGCTTTAAAACAAAAGTTTTGAAAGAAAAAACCGGAACTGTTATGGATTTTGTCACAACTATGAAAAGCAAAAATATTTCAGCGGTTTATTATATTCGTGATATGGACACCGAACCTGCCGAAGTTACTGCAAAAATGACAAATTCATACTGCCTTCCGCTTGACCTTTGCATAGTAAAGGACGCAAACGCTGTAAAAAAGTGTAATAAATACCCCAGAATTCTCGAATATAATATAAAAAATCGTGAAATGCGGTAAAATTTATGCTAAAATTCTGTTGTATTATCTTGATAAAGGAAGATTATGTTGTTTAAGCATACGAAAAAAACAGACGGAAACAAGTTGGCGGTAAGATTCGGTAAAATTTTCGGAATAATTTCCGCTTTATATATTGTGCTTTTGGGTGCAGTTTATTTTTTGGGCGGAACAGACCTTCTGAAAGTTCCCGACAAAAACGCATATAACGGTAAAATCATTCTTATTGACGCAGTAGGCGGAATCTCGAACAAAGACGGACTTGAGCAGGCTTATCTGGGTTCAATCACCTTAGTCCCGGCATACGATTCTTATAAAGACCAAAACAATACAACTTTAAACACTGCCATTATTTTAAAAGAAAAACTTGAAAATTCCGGGGCAACGGTCTATCTTATCCGTGACTCAAAATTTAAAGATATTTTAAACAGTGAAAAAGGCGAATTTGCAACCCGTATCAAGGCAGACGCTTTTATAGAAATAGGATGCGGAATTTCGGAAAACAAAAGTGCCGAGGGAATAAGCGGTTTTTATCAGTCGGACGAACACTCAAAAGACACATTAAGCCTCTCAAGCAGACGGCTGGCAGAAACCGTAACAAACTGCCTTCAAAAAGAACTTTCGGTTAAAAATAACGGAATAATTCCAAAATCCTGGTCGCCTGATTTCAACTATTCCGCCGTTCCGGCAATAAGAATCAATATCGGTTTTGCAACAAACGATAATGACACAAAAAGGTTTTCCGACGAAAAATACCTCGAAAGGGCGGCAGACTCAATTTATAAAGGAATCGGTTTTTACTTTGGGGAATAAAAACAGTTGCCCATTGCAATGATTATAAAATCAGTATGAAACGCACACAAAAATAACTTTTAGATGCCGTCCTTAAGGCCGCCCCCGATGAGTATGGCTTCGGGAATTTGTTAATGTAAATATCAGATAATCAGTTGTGATTATTTTTCAAAAAAGTATTGACAAAATGCCTATAAATTGGTATAATATTTTTTGTTCCATTATGTGGCGGCGTAGCTCAGTTGGCTAGAGCAAACGGTTCATACCCGTTAGGTCAGCGGTTCAAATCCACTCGCCGCTACCACATTTGGGAGCATAGCTCAGCTGGGAGAGCATCTGCCTTACAAGCAGAGGGTCATAGGTTCGAGCCCTATTGTTCCCACCA
>CAKSDT010000053.1 GCA_934446135.1 uncultured Clostridia bacterium | reverse complement strand
TGATACCACAAAATGACTTAATAAACTGACGATTATAACATTAATAGTCAGTACCATTACGGTACTATATTTGGCAATGGCAAGAGAGGCTTATGCTGCAAGTTTATCATTTTTGATTATTACAATTAAATTGATACTTGTATTTAAATACATAAAAATCGATAAATAGATTTGAAAAATTTGACAATTATTTTTAAGTTAAACAGATGTTATTGAGGGGGGTAAAAATATGAAAAGATATATTGCCTTATTACGGGGTATCAACATAAGCGGAAAAAACAAAGTACCAATGGCAGAATTAAAGCAAAATTTTGAAAAACTTAATTACACAGATGTTAAGACCTATTTGAATAGCGGTAATGTGATTTTTTCAAGTAAAGAATCCGATACAGCCAAATTTACAAACCAAATAGAAGAAATGATTAAAAATCAATTTAGTTTAGATATTCCTGTTTTTGTTATATCAAAAGAAGAACTTGAGGACATTTTACATAATAAGCCCGACTGGTGGGGAAATGAAAGCAAAGATATTTATGATAATTTAATTTTTATTATTCCTCATGTTACATTCAAAGATGTATATAGTGAAATCGGAGAGCCTCAAGAGGGATTAGAAAAGATAATGGAATACAACGAAACTGTATTCTGGTCTTTCAGCCGGAAAGATTATCAAAAAACAAACTGGTGGTCTAAGACTGCAAATTCAAATGTTAGTTCTAAACTAACGATAAGAACAGCAAATACGGTTAGAAAAATAGTTAATATGTAATTTAACCGGGTATTTTTTCAATTTAATCACTAAGTGTTTATTAGTAAACAAATAAACATTTTTAAAAATAGTCCAACCTTTTATTATTTTCTCCGTGTAATAAGTGTTGGTATAATTTCGGAGATGTTAAAATAGGTAATTCTAAATCAAATACATTTGTTTCAAATGTTATAATAATACTTTTAGCACAAATAATTGTTAAAATACTTGGTTTGTGTGTCCAGTGTATTCAGAGGATATTTTTCCGGAATAAATAAAATGAATATTATGAGTATTTCGCAAATTATAGAACAGATATTTAAGTCTATTCTTACTATTTTGTTTGTTATAATGTCGGTCGGAAACAGTGCGGAATATAGTCGGCTTACGCAAGCCTTGCCACAACTGTTGCAACCGGATTTGGAACATTATATTTTTTATATGCCTACAGATATATTATCAGGTGCTGAAAGAGTTATATACAAATACGAGATATAATACCACAATCAATAATGACTCAAAAATGCCTTATGCCCTGCTTCTTGACCGAATGGAGATGTCAAGAACAAGCGGTTGAATTGAAGATGACGGAACTATATTTTTGATTTTTAAGTGCGAGGACTTGGCTGATATGCTCAGCATATGCATCACAACGGTCTGGAGAACTATAAAACAACTTAAAGAAGTGGGTTTGATAAAGGAAAAAAGACAGGGCTTGAACAGACCCAACCTCATATATATCGGTAAAATTGATTGCAGTGTGCCGGAAGAAAAAGAACCTGAAAGTATTGAAAACGAAATTACATCTTCCTCCTCTGCTCCCTCTATTTCTATTTTATCTTCGGATATTGAAAATTTAAAGGACAGGTCTTTTACGACTGAAAGGTCGGGAAATTTAAAAAATAAATGTCAGGACATTTCAAAATTAAAACCAAATAAGACTGATAATAATAAACCTGAATATAACGATACTGATAATAATGATCTTGAGAGTTTAAATAAAACTGAAAAAGAAAATTATACAGAGTTTAACGCAGTTAATAGTAACCTTATTACAATTTGAAATATTGGAATAAATATAAACATGCAGTAATAAATTCACATAGAAAAACCGCCGAGAATGATTTTAATCATATTGGCGGTTTTCTCTTGTTTTTCTCAGTTTATGTAATCCTTGAAGCCTTTGCCGGGCTTGAAAGCCGGCGAGTTACACGCGGCGATTTTGATTTTTTCGCCCGTCTGCGGGTTTTTGCCTTCTCTTGCTTCTCTTTTACGAGATTCAAAAGTTCCTAAGCCGACAAGTTGAACCTTGTCGTTCTTCTTTACGGCATCTTTTACAGTGCCAACAAATGCGTTCAATGCACCCTCGGCGTCCTTTTTTGAAAGGCTCGCTTTTTCAGCCATTATCGCAACCAACTCTGATTTGTTCATCGTCACATCTCCTCATCGTTTACGGTTATTTTGTATTCTATCACATAATTTCTTTTTTGCAACACATACTGATGATTTTTGTAGTTTTGAAAGAAAAACAAAAAAATCATAAATTTTTTCATAATGCAAAATGCCGAAAAAGCAGGGATCAGTGAAGATTTCCGCCGTTTGTCTTGACAAGAAGAACAGATTACGGTATGATTATTATTAGGAATAATTCCTAATAATATAAAAAATAAAATTAAAAGTATGAAGTGATTATGAAAAACAATAAATATGCGAGAACAAGAACCAATAAAAATTCAATGAAGGCATTTTCCCGTCATATACTGTTGTTGCTCCATGCAGGAATTATGTTCCGTTTGACGGACGCTGAATAACAAATTTGAAATATGACAAAACTTAGGGGAGTGCATAAATAATGCTGAAACACAGAGAAACAAAACAGCGCAGAATCGTTCTGAAAACGGTCAGAAACCACACGGATCATCCGACTGCCAACTCGATATATGAGGATGTTCATGCAATTGACGAAAAAATCAGTCAGGGTACCGTATACCGCAATTTAAACTGTCTGTCAGAGGACGGAGAAATACTTCATATCAAGGTGCCGGGTGCAGACAGATATGATTTGAGAACAGACCTTCACTATCATATTATCTGTCTTAAGTGCGGAAAGGTAATTGATATTCCATTTAATTATCTTTCCAATCCGGATGAAAAGGTTGCGGATGCGACCGATTACACGGTATTTCGTCACAGAGCCGTGTTCGAGGGAATCTGCCCGGAATGTAAAACGGAAAACAATATATAATTCAAAAGCGGATAAAGAAGGGATGTGGAAATATATGCATTGGAAAAAGGCGGCGGCTCAGGCCTTGCTTTTGGCTGTCGGAACAGTAATGCTGTGCGTTGGAGCTTTGCGGGGTGAGGTGACGACCGTGCTGGGCAAGGCAATCAGATTATGTCTGGAGTGTGTGGGAATTGGGTAAGAAATTTTCAGGTATATCACAAAAACTGACTCGCTTCCGTGGGTACATTCAGGCAGCGGCGGCTCTGTTGAGCAACCTGCATCTTCCAAATATTCTGAAGGGCGAAATTTATCGGGGAGCCGGAAAAAACGTATGTGTGCCGGGACTTAACTGCTACTCCTGTCCTGCGGCATCCGGAGCCTGCCCTATCGGTGCACTCCAAACGGTAGCAGGATCTGCAAAGTATGGTTTCTCATATTATATTACAGGAACTCTTATATTGCTCGGAGTATTGCTGGGACGCTTTATCTGCGGCTTTCTGTGTCCGTTCGGATGGTTTCAGGAACTGCTGAATAAAATCCCGACAAAAAAGTTTTCAACTAAAAAGTTGAAATATTTGACTTGGATTAAATACGCTGTTCTCTTGGTAACGGTGTTTCTGTTGCCGGCGTTGGCGTTAGACGATGTCGGAATGGGTGACCCCTTTTTCTGCAAGTATATTTGTCCGCAGGGTGTATTGGAAGGGGCAATTCCTCTATCTATTGTCAATTCCGGTATTCGGTCTGCACTCGGAGCATTGTTTGCTTGGAAATTCAGTGTTTTGATTGCGGTAACTGCGGTAAGCGTGTTGTTTTACAGACCGTTCTGCAAATGGCTGTGTCCGCTTGGTGCGTTCTATGCCCTGCTGAACAAAGTTTCGCTGTTTCAAATGAAAGTGGATACCGGCAAATGCGTAACCTGCGGAAAATGCGCAAAAGCTTGCAAAATGGCTGTGGACGTAACGAAAACGCCTAACCATACCGAATGTATTCGCTGCGGTATGTGCGTGCGGGAATGTCCGACAAACGCCGTTAGTTTTCATTACGGCTTCGGAGAAGTTAAAGATAAAAGCGGCGAAAACGCCGCAGATAATAAATAAAAAAATCAGGAGGAATAAAATGAGTATAAAAAAACTTCTAACAGCGGTGCTGACGCTTGCACTGGTGGTGTTGGTTACGGCAGCCTGCACAACGGCGGATAAAAACAAATTGAACGGTATGGAAAATGAACCGAAAAATGCCGAAGAAGCGGTAGCAATGCATAAAGAACTGATGGCACGTGAAAATGCGATTCTGGCGGAGAATACAAAGCTTTGGGAACAAGTTTTTGCGGCGGCGGACAAAGGTATGACTTTACAGGAGGACGGTAAAAACTACGGTGATTTTCTTCTCAAAACCATTGACACCGTCAAGGAACGATTTACGGAGGACGAGCTTAAATTGCTCAAGGGTGAAGCGGAGAAAATCCGGGATATTGAAAACAAGCTGGCTATGATTGAAAAAAAATATCCGGATGCAGCGCAAAAATCGTCGGGTAATGATATGAGTATGCCATCCGATAACGGCAGTACGGGGAATTTTCCCTCCTTTGAAGGAAAGGATCTGGACGGGAACGAAATAAAGAGTGATGAGCTGTTTTCAGGCAACACTGTCACGGTGGTAAACTTTTGGTTTACTACCTGCTCTCCCTGCGTGGGTGAGCTCTCCGAACTCGATGTGCTGAATAAGGAACTTTCCGGGAAAGGCGGTTCTCTCATCGGAATAAATTCTTTCACGCTGGACGGAGATGAGTCGGCAATATCCGAAGCAAAGGCAGTTTTGAAAAAGAAAGACGCCTCCTATCGGAATGTATACTTTGATTCTGATAGCGAGGCGGGAAAGTTTGTCGAAAATGTATACGCCTATCCCACAACATATGTGGTTGACCGCAGCGGCAGCATCGTCGGAGAACCGATCGTCGGCGCCGTTACCGGCAAATCGCAAATGAAGAAGCTGAAATCATTAATCGACCAATGTATTGCCGTCGATATGAAATGAGAATAATATTAAAATAATGCTCGTACAAATATACTATAAAAATTCTGCGTCGGTTTATGGTATGTAATCGTTATAAATAAAAAAATTAAAATAAGCCTTTTTAAAACGAGGGTTTCAGACGGCAGAAAAAGCCGCCCGGCATAGAGGCAACACGCCTTTATTGTCGGGCGGCTTTTATATAATTCGGCAATAGTAAGACTCGTTTTACGGCAAGTTTGACAAAATCGGAGATAAAGGAGCAAACTGTTGACAACTTCAATTTATAAATTTTGCCTGAGTGGTGCAATATATATGGTGAAAAGAAAGGAAGCGGTCAATATGAAATTACAGAGTATAACCGAAAAACAAATTCAAAAATTCAGAAAATATCTTGTAAACGAAGAAAAATCGGACGCTACCATCGAGAAATATATTCGTG
Source organism: uncultured Clostridia bacterium (assembly GCA_934446135.1). Classification (GTDB taxonomy): domain Bacteria; phylum Bacillota; class Clostridia; order RGIG6154; family RGIG6154; genus CAKSDT01. Next base: position 6,971 of record CAKSDT010000053.1, on the reverse strand, counting down.
ACGTTACGGCGTTTGTCAAATGGCTCGGCGGAGAAATTCCACGCAAGGAAAGAGTCATTCAATATAAAGAACGCCTGATTGCGCAATATAAAACCGCAAGTGTTAATTCGATACTGTCCTCGCTCAATATGTTCTTTGAATATGCCGATTGGCACAAAATGAAGGTAAAAACATTGAAAACACAGCGCAAGATTTTTGCAGACAAGTCAAAGGAACTGACAAAAGCAGAGTATGAAAGACTGCTGACAGCGGCAAAGGACAGGAAAAACGAAAAGCTGTATTATCTGATACAGACGGTTGCAAGCACAGGACTTCGGGTATCGGAAATTAAATTTGTAACATTTGAGGCCATAAAACGCAGACAGGCAATAATAAACTGCAAGGGAAAAATAAGGCAGGTTTTTCTGCCCAAAAAACTGTGTATTATCCTGCAAAAGTATGCGTCGAAACAGGGTATCAAAAGCGGCAGCATCTTTGTTACGAGAACAGGTACGCCTCTTGACAGATCGAATATATGGAGAATGTTAAAGGAATTGTGCGAGTGTGCGGGAGTGTCAAAAGAAAAAGTGTTTCCGCATAACTTTCGCCACCTTTTTGCAAGAACTTATTATTCCCTGCAAAAAGATATTGTAAGACTCGCTGATATACTCGGACATTCCAATATTAACACTACAAGAATTTACACTGCGGAAAGCGGAACAGAGCATATGAAACAGTTGCAAAAGCTTGGCTTTTTGCGATGTTAAAAACACAACATAATTGCGATTATGTTGTGCCTGTCAAAAAAAAGATATACATATCTACACAAATTTTATCAGAAAAAGTCGAATTTGTCAATAGTTTGCGATTTCTTTCCTGTTTATCTCCAAAATTTCGTCACTATGCAACAAAAAAGGATACGGAAATTCAGACCAATGTTATATTTGCAATATCATTGGTCTGTTTAACAAGCACTTTTATGCAAAAAACATTCAAGAAAACTTCATGTTTTTCAATGGTTTGCATAAGGTAAACACCAATTTACAACATAATCGCAATTATGTTGTAAACACACTGAAAATAAGTTATCGGCATAGTAAACGCTTTGTAATCAAGGATGGCTAACTATGGAAAAAGATTTATTTGAGATATTAAAAGACAGGGTCGGTTGCATGCATATTTCCGATTTGAGTTTCGGCAGAGACAGAGACAGGGCCATGCACGCCTTAACCTTCATAAGGCTTGAAGAATATTCTCTTTCCGTTCTTTTGGATGCAATAGAATACTTCCACGGAGAAAATCCGTTGCTTACGTCAAAAGACGAAGCTATTTCTTTTTTGCTGCAAAAAAGGCAGATGTAGCGTCACTTTTTACTTATGATATAAAATTCAGAAGGAAACGGAGATGTGAGGAGATTGATAAACAGTCTGAAAAAAGCGGATATCGGGCTTTCGTGCATTCTTGCCTGTGCGTATTTTCTTGCATTGCCGCTTACCATTACAATCAATGCTGCGGGAAATTCCTTTTTGAAACTGCTTACTATACCTATTGCCGGATATTTTGCGGTAAGTTGGTTTTTCTATCGTGAAAAACTTGAGTTGAACATCGTTCATTTGTTATCGTTTGCGTATCTGATAACGGTTGTTATGACGTTGTTTGCGGACAGAAGCCCGGTGGCACTGGAATATGTGCGCGGATATTTTGAAACGATAGGTCTGATGTTTCTTATAACCATGCGCAAATATAGTGAAAATGAAATTAAAGCGTTTGAGATTACACAACTTACACTGCTCGGTGTACTGATTACGCTCGGATTTATCGGTGCGGATTGGTACGGCGACAGAAACACGATGACAATATTCGGAACCACAAGCGATCCGAACTACTTTGCCGGATTTTTTCTTTTGCCTATGGCAGTCGCTTTAAAAAAGCTGAGAGACAACAAAATCTATACCGTTATATGCACGATTTTGCTTGCTCTCGGAGCATATATGGTTTTCACCTCAGGCTCACGCGGCGGGTTGCTTGGGCTTGCGGTTATGATAATGTCGTATGTATTCATAAACGCAAAGGGGACAAAACAGTTCATTATCGGAGTTTGCACGGCAATCGGCATGGCGATTATTCTGTGGACGGTTGTTATTCCGATTCTGCCCGAAGATGTTTCATCGCGCTTCAGTATACAAAAGATTATCGAATCACGCGGAACGGCGAGGGGAGATATATGGCTTTCAATGCTCAATACGATAAAACACTCGTCGTGGGAACTGATGTATGGCAGAGGAATATTTGCCTATCACGAAATGATGATAAACGGGAAACTGATGCATGTGGTGGCACACAACCAATTTATACAGTCGCTCTATAACCAAGGCATACCGGGATTTGTAATTTTTATTCTGATGTCCTCTGCGGCTGTATTGAGAAACATAAAAAAACGGGGATATATTTCGGCGGCGATGCTCGGCATATTGGCACTTTCTATGACGCTCACAATAAATCCGAGTATTAAGTCTTTCTGGAATTTGCTGATATATGCCGCGCTTTCCTTTGATAAACCCGAAAAAACAAAAGGAGATTTCATATGATATTCAGCAATAAAACACTGTATCCGGAGCCAAAAACATCAAACAATGAAACGGAAATTTCTGCGGATATATTGTTTGAGGAGAACGATAAAGTGAAAATACCGAAAGCGAAGTCCGGATATCCACTGATATGCGTAATCATAATTGCGGCACTTGCGGCAATCTGCGTTATTGCCGAAAATCTGAATATGGCATACACAACCGTTTCAATTTCGTTTTCGGAAATAACAAAGGGCTGCAACCCGGACGGATCACCGTTTGATATTTATGAGGTGTTAAGCGATGAGGTCTTAACAAGCGCCTGTGATAAGCTGAATAACAGGCTAACTCCAGAAATGCTGAGGGAGCATATTTCCGTTACCGGTATCACCACGGACGGCAGCTTTAACGCAATAAGGCAGAATGTTCTCGATGGAAATGACACATATTCATACTTTCCGTCAAAATACACGATCTCGTATTCGGTTATCTCGGATTCGATTAAGGCGAACGGTATACCTGCGTCCGTCAGAGCGGTTTTGAAACAGTTTGTATTGCCGTCAAAAGCAAAAATATTAACCGCTGTTGCTGACAGTTATAAGGAATATTATGAGAGCAAATATGTTTTCACGAGTTCTGTGTTTGAGGCAGATCTGTCGAAAATAAAATTGCTTGACTATTTCAACCGCGCAAGCGAGATGAAAAACATTATAAACCGCATAAACAGGTATTTGTCAAGCCGTTACGATGAGGACGTTAAGTTTGTTTCAAAGGACGGCGTGAGTTTCGGTGACCTGAGTACCGAACTGACGGGAATAGCTGACAACGATGTCGAAACATACAAGGCATTTGTTATCCAAAACGGTATTACCAACGACAAGGACAAACTTTTAAAGCAGTTCAGTTATGTATCGAAAGAAAATTACGAGCAGACGCAGAGAAACCGAGGCGAATATAACATCATGCTGGACGGCATATCAGTGTATGATCCGCTTGTTACAAAGGTTGTATTTATCCCGGCACTGGACTCGGAAAATATATTTTATATGAACAGAACAAAAATCGGAATAGACTACCTGACGGAAAACGCAAGCAAGGCGAACCTTGCCGGGGACGAGTCGGAAAACGAGGCACATTATTACGACTATCTGATAAAGCAATTTTCCGCATTTGAAGAAAGTGCAGATTGGGTTAAAAAGACTGCGGATAAGCAATGCGATGATATAACGGTGAAAATAGATGAATTCTTAAAAAGAGCCACTGCCGTAAACGATGAGTACATAGATACCATATCTTATGAAACATTGTATATAAGCGGTATAGGTCACGGACAGGGAGTTGTTTCCTCTGTTGTGACGATTGTCAAAATAATGGTTATATGGTCTGCTGTGCTTTATTTGTGGTGTCTTATATATTCCGTATTGAAAAGAAAAAAAATCAAGGAGGAGGAAAGTGATAATGCTGCTGCGTGATTTCTTAAACGGACTGTATGAGCATAAAAAAGTATTTGTTATACTGCTCGCCGTAAGCGTTGTTCTTTGCTCCATTAAACTGAAGCTTGACGAAAGCTATACGGCAGAGATGCTGATAAAATATATCGGTGCAAAGGCTGAAGACGGACTTGCCGAAAACGGCGAAAAAATAAATCCTTATGAAATCAAAAGCTCGATTGTGATTAAAAACGCATTAACGGAGCTTGGGTTTAAGGCAACGAATATTGATGAAATCAGCCGCAATATCACCGTGACTCCCATTATCCCCACAGCCGAGCAGGAAAAATATGCGTCGTGGATCGACAAGTTTTCCGACTACGAAAAAAATGAGGATGAAAAGAAGAATACGGTGTACTACTCGGTAAAATATACTACATCAAAGGGCAATGACTATGCCAAACGCATACTCAGCGCCGTTCTCAGTCAGTACCGCCTGTATTATGTTGAAAGATATACTTACAACTATGATATAACAAACCTGTCGGGAGATGTGGCGATGCAGTATGATTACTATGATACGGTGGATATTCTGCGAAAGAAAATAAACTCTAATATTGAGTATTTAGCGAGAGTTTACGACGCGGAAAAGAATTATCGTTCGCCGCAGACAGGCTATTCGCTTTTGGACTTGATAGCGGAGTATAAATCACTTACCGAACGGGATTTGTCGGTTGCGGAACGTATGGTTATTGAGAACGGTATTACAAAAAACGCTTGGTATCTGAGAAATGCGCTTCATAATAAAATAACGGACGCAGTATATGATATTGACCTTAACAATAAAAAAGCGGAAACGCAAAAAGGACTTATGACGATTTATTCCAACAAGAACAAGCAGTATCTTTGGGACAGAGACGGTCGGAACAAGGACGATGACGACAGCGAAAGTTCGCAGGTACGGGAAAACACCGAGCGTGATGAAAACTACATTCAGAACAAGTCGGTATACGACCAACTTGTGTTAGACTATGTCAAATATCGCACGTCCGCTTTGAATACGGAGATTGACAGACAGCGCTATGAGAGCAATGAGAACAGTTTCCCGGACGGATTTTCAAATAAGGAACTTCAAAATGCACTTGAAACGAGCCTGAAAAACACATGCGAAAAGTTTAACGAACTCTATTCGCTTACGAAAGATACAATAGACGATTATAATTCATACAAATCCGCACAGAGCATAGCCTGCATTTCGGGAGTTGTGGCGCATAAAACCGCAAGTACAGTATTTTACTATTCAGTGGGTCTTGTGCTTGCCTTAATGTTCGGCTTTCTGATATGCGGAGTGTTGGTTTATATTAAGAAAAACGAAACAGAAACGGCAGGAGAATAATATGGAATTGGAATTGTGCGGGTATTTTGATCATAATTTCGGCGACGATTATATGCAGAAAATAACAGCACATTATATGCCGGAATATAATTTTTACGTAGACGCACGCAATTCTCCTTCGACTTTGCTGCTTGACGAAAAAAATGTCAGTTTAAAAAATAGCGAACAGAAGAAAACCATCCCGAGGCTATTGGTCACCGGTTCCGGATTTATGGTAAACAGCCGTGCGGCACTGAAGTGTGAACTTATCTGGTTTTTAAGACGAAAGCATATTGCTGATTACTGTATCGGATGCAATATCGAGCCGCTTAAAAGCAGACTTGCCGAACGGCTTGTTATACATAAACTGAAAAAATTCAAGTATATAGTATGCCGCGACAAGAATAGCCTTTTATGGCTTCAAAAAAGGTGTCCGAATACGATGATTTCCTATATGCCGGATATTCTGTTCGGAATGCCAAAGGGTTGGCTCCCGAAAAAATCGGACGACGATAAACTTGGTATATCGCTTATTTGTTATGACGGCAATAACGGCAGTTACTATTTAAAAATGGCACAGCTCGCCGAGTACTGGATTGAAATGACAGGAAAAGGCGTGATACTTCTTGCGTTTGATACAGGCACAGAGGACGATACTTCTCTGTGCAAAAAGGTAAAGTCGCTTATGAAGTATAAGAATATGGCGGAAATCGTGAGCCACAGTGCCGGTGGAGAAATACAAAGGGCATATTCTGTGTGCCGTAAGATAATCGGTGCAAGATTTCACTCGGCTGTGCTAAGCCTGAAAATGAACATAGATTTTTACCCGATTATATACAGGCAAAAAATGAGAAATTTGTTATCTGACGTATCTTATCCCATAGCCGGATGCTATATCCGTTCTGTCGATATAAGAGCAATTCAGAATTTCCTGATATCGGAGCCGCTTAATTTTATGATTGACAAGAGTTATGATAAGGATGTTGTAAAGGGCTTTGAAGTATTAAAAAAACAAATTGAAAAGGAACAGGGATGATTACGATGAAAACCGTAGCGGAAAGCGGCACAGAAAAGGTTATATTGCCGTTCGAGAGGACGGATAAAATATATGAGGTTGAAAAAATAACATACTTGCCGTCAAAGCCGGTATATGGTTTTATAAAGAGGACAGTTGATATTATCGTAGCTCTTGTTGGCATTATTATTCTTCTGTTTCCTATGCTCATTGCCTACATATGCGTGGCGGTGACCTCAAAAGGGAAACCGATATATAGTCAGGAACGGCTCGGACTCGGCGGCAAGAGATTTTACATATACAAATTCAGAACAATGTATGAAAACGCCGAGGAAAACGGAATCCGTTGGTCGCTCGGTGAGGATGATGAGAGACTGACGGCAGTCGGCAGGGTTTTAAGAAGAACAAAGTTTGATGAAATACCGCAGTTATTTAACTGCCTTACGGGCGATTTGTCACTTGTAGGGCCGCGCCCGGAAAGAGAGGTTTTCTATAAATGCTTTGAAGCCTATATTCCCGGTTTTTCGCAAAGGATTATGGTAAAGCCGGGTATTACGGGTCTTGCACAAATAACAGGACTGTTTTTAAGGCCGGAGGAGAAAATC
>CAKSDT010000052.1 GCA_934446135.1 uncultured Clostridia bacterium | reverse complement strand
TACGACAAATTCTTAAGATAAACATTTACAAAATTTTGTCCAACTTCATTAGCCACTATAAACGAAGAATAACAATTAAAAGCAAAGGCAAAAATAAATCCAAAAATCACAATAAGCAAAAATAATGTAACAAGTTTTACTGCATTTCTTTTTCTTATTGTCTTATTAAAACTGTTATCCATTATATATTCTCCTATTCAAACAACGCCCTAGAAAATTCCTTTGCATCAAAAGGCTGCAAATCTCCAATTTGTTCACCGACACAAATGTATTTAACCGGTATTTTTTGTAAATTTGTAAGTCCTACAACAACGCCGCCCCTTGCAGTACCGTCAAGTTTTGTGAGAATTATACCGGTAAGTCCCGCAGACTTATCAAAAAGTTCCGCCTGTTTAATAGCATTTTGACCGGTAGTAGCATCAAGAACAAGAAGGACCTCCTTATCTGCATTTGGAAGTTCTCTGTCTACAATTCTCACAATTTTAGACAACTCATCCATAAGATTTTTCTTATTGTGAAGTCTGCCGGCAGTATCACAAATTACTATATCGGTTCCTTTTGTTTTTGCAGAATTTACAGCATCAAAAATAACAGCACCGGGATCTGCCCCTTCATTATGTTTCACTATATCACATCCTGCCCTTTTTGACCATATTTCAAGTTGTTCTGAAGCAGCGGCCCTGAATGTATCACCTGCGGCAAGCAAAACCGATTTTCCGATACTTTGATAGTATCCGGCAAGTTTTCCGATACTCGTAGTTTTACCCACACCGTTTACGCCAACCACAATTATAACAGAAGGTCTGGTGTTTAGTTTTATCGAACTGTCATTCTGACATAAAATATTTTCTATTATCAAGGCAAGTTCTTTTTTTACTTCTTCCGGCTGTGAAATTTGCTTCCTTTTGACATTTTTTCTTAGTTCATCAAGAATAAATTCCGTGGTTTCCATTCCGACATCAGCCATTATTAAAATTTCTTCCAGTTCTTCAAATAACTCCTCATCAATTTTTACAAAAGCAGAAAAAACATCATTAATTCTGTTAGAAAATCCTTCTTTCGTTTTTGTAAGCCCCTGTTTAAGTTTGTCAAAAAAGCCCATAAAATCCTCCGAATTATTTTTTTAAAACTTTGCTCTCAATTTCACCGATATTCAGTTTCAATATTTTAGAAACGCCCTTTTCCTGCATAGTTACGCCGTATAAGACATCAGCCTCTTCCATAGTACCTCTCCTGTGCGTAATTACAGCAATTTGAGATTTACCGCATATCCTTCTTAGATAAGCAGCAAATCTGTTTACATTAACATCGTCCAATGCTGCCTCAACCTCATCGAATATACAAACCGGTGACGGTCTTACCTCTAAAAGAGCAAACATAAGGGATATTGCAATAATTGCCTTCTCCCCGCCTGAAAACAGTGTCATATTCTGCAACTTTTTACCCGGCGGCTGAGCATGTATTTCTATACCGCAGTTTAACACATCTTCCGTCTCCGTCATAATAAGTTCCGCCTCGCCGCCGCCAAACATTTCTTTAAAAATCTTGGAAAAGGCAAAATTAATAATTTTAATTTGTTCAACAAACTGTTTTGACATCATTATTTCCATATTTGATATAACATCATTCAGCGTTTCTTTTGCTTTTTCAAGATCATTTTTTTGAACATTTAAAAATGTATATCGGTCATTTGTAACTGTATATTCCTCAATTGCTCCAACATTAACATTGCCCAATTCTCTTATTTTCTGTCTGATATTATTTACTTCTTTCTGAACAGCAGACGGATTTTGAATATCCTGTCTGAATTCTTCCGCAGTCAAATATGTAAGTTCATACTCATCCCACAACTTTGTTGAAATACTGTCAAAATCCGAATCGCATTTTTGAAGTTTGTTCTCAAGTCTTACTTTTTCCTGTGATAAAGAAAGTAAATTTTGCGAAGATACTTTAATTTGCTCTTTTAAGTCAGCAAGAACGGCTTCACACTTATCTTTCTTATTTTTGGTATCAGAAAGATCAGTTTCATAATGTTCAAACTTATTACTTTCATTCTCAATTTGAGTATTAATCTCTTCAATTTTTCTGTGTATTTCCTCATCACGGTCAGAAGTTCCACTAATTTCAGACTGCTTTTCTTCAATCAACTTGCTGTTCGCTTCAATCGAAGCAGTGAAGGAAACAATTCTTTGTTCAGACAAATTCTTTGCATTATCTAATTCGGACAGACTTAAAGTTAATCTGATTATTTCAGAATTTAGTTCTTTAGCCCGTTTATTTTTCTCGGTATTTGCAGACTGTAATTTATCCGCAGTTTTATTCAGAGTTTCAATTTCACTGTCGATTTCAGTCAATTTAATTTTTAAAGCATTACACTGCTCAATGTTACTAGAAATTGTAATGTCAATATTGTGGCATTTTTCCTCACTCTCTTTATATTCGGCACATACAGAATCATAAAGTTCGGAAGAATGTTTAATATTAAACTCTGTTCTGATTATTACATTTTTCAATATGAGATTTTCGGAGTTTACGGAATCATACTCCTGTTCTGAAATTTCTAACTTGGTTTGAAGTTCGGAAAGTTGTCTTTCAATTAACAATTTGTCTTCTTTAAGTTTTGATACTTTACTGTTAATTTCATCAATTTCAACCCGCCTTGACATAAATGTCTGATTTTTATTCAAATTACCGCCTGTAATTGAACCTCCGGCATTAAACACTTCCCCGTCCAGTGTAACCAGTTTGTATCTTTGGTTACATTTTTTCGAAAATTTAATTGCATTGTCAATGGTGTCAAAAATAATTGTTCTGCCAAGTGCGTCGTTCACAATTCCCGAAAATTTTGTATCACATTTAACAACATCAGAAGCAACAGAAATATAACCTTTTTCAAACTTGAAATCACTTTCATCAAATTTCTTGCCCCTAACTGCCTCTACAGGCAAGAATGTTGCTCTTCCGCCTTTAGACTGTTTCAAGTATTCTATCGCCGATTTTGCGTCACTTTCACTCTGAACAACAATATTTTGAAGATTGTTGCCAAGAACTGCATCTATAGCGGTTGCATACTTTTTATCAATTGTTATTAATTTTGAAAGTGTTCCGTAAACCGATAAGTTTTTCAAAACACCTGATTTGCTGGCATTAATTACAGTTTTGACACTGTGAGCATACCCTTCCATATCCCTTTCCATATCAGAGAGAAGTTTTGCCCTTGATTGCAACTTTTCAATGTTTACAAATATATCAGAAACTGAAGTTTTGTACGTCTCGATTTGGTTTTTAATATCAAAAATTACAGCATCGGATTTCTTGAGTTTTTCTGAATGCACTTCCGCATCCTTCTGTTGAACCTCAAGTTTACTCTTTCCTTCTTGAATACTTTTTAAATGAACAGTTTTATCTTCATTTAAGATTTCCATATCTTCTTTTATGGATTTGTACTGTATTCTTAAAGTTTCATTTTCAGCATTCATTGCCGCAACTTCAGTGTTAATATCTGATTTCTTTTTAAATAATTCCGGGATATTTTTAATGATGCCGTCATATTCACCGTTCGCCTCTTGAATGCCGGAATCGAGTTTTGAAAATTCATTCGACTTTTCGTCAAGTTTTAATCTAAGTTCAGAAATTTGAGTTTCAAATCCAGATACAGTCTTCTTTTCAATAGCAAGTTTATCGCAAAGTTCAGAATTGTTGATTTTAATCTTTTCAATTTCTCCGATTATTCTTTCTGCATTCTCATTGTTATGTGCTTTACTGTTTACCAAAAGAGAAATGTCATTTTGCAAAGTTGAAATTTTATTTTTAACTTCATATGATTTTCGGAGAAGATCTTCACTTTCAATTTCATATTTTTTAAGATTTTCAGCAAAACTATTGCTCGAATTTTCGAGTTTCTGGGAATTTGAAGTCTCTTTTTCAATATCAAGATTGTTTGTTTTAAGGTTTTGTTCGGCATTTTCTCTGTCAACCTTGATTTTATCAATAAGACTGAGCAAAAGACTTACGTCTATTCCCTTCAGTTCTTCTTTCAATTTAAAGTACTTCTTTGCCTTATCAGAGTCATTTTTCAAAGGTTCAAGCCTTGCTTCAATTTCAGATATAAGATCAAGTATTCTTATAAGATTATCAGATGTCTGCTGAAGTTTCTTCTCAGACTCAGCCTTTCTATATCTATACTTTGAAATTCCCGCTGCCTCTTCGAATATAATTCTTCTGTCTTCCGGCTTAGCAGAAACAATTTCATCTATTTTACCCTGACCTATAACTGAATACCCATCACGCCCCATACCTGTATCCATCAAAAGTTCATGAATATCTTTTAATCTGCATGAAGACTTATTAATATAATATTCACTCTCTCCCGACCGGAAATAACGCCTTGTTATTAAAACTTCATCATAATCAATTTTAAACAGTCTTTCAGAATTGTCAAAACATATACTAACCTCAGCAAATCCAACCGGTTTTCTCTCAGAAGTGCCGGCAAATATAACATCTTCCATTTTTCCGCCTCTGAGTGTTCTGGCACTTTGTTCTCCCATAACCCATCTTATTGCATCGGAAATGTTACTTTTTCCGCTTCCGTTTGGACCGACAATGCCGGTAATGCCGATATTAAAATCAATTTTAACTTTATCAGGAAACGATTTGAATCCCTGTATTTCCAAATATTTTAAAAACAAGATTTCACCTCAAGTTAAGAGCATTTTTCGCCGCATTCTGCTCTGCGTGTTTCTTTGAAGAATCTATGCCCTCTGCCATAAATTTACCATTAACATATACACCGACACGAAATGTTTTTGAATGTGCCGGTCCGGTTTCTTCAATAAGTTTATACTCAATTTTTGCACTGCCATCCCTTTGGATATATTCCTGAAATGTAGTCTTATAATCATTAAGTTCATCTTTTGCACTAAAATATAAATCTTCAGGAATAGCCTTTTTGAGCCACTCGTATGCTGTTGCAAATCCACCGTCTTTGTAAATAGCAGCAAGTACCGCTTCAAAAGAATCTGAAATTATAGAACTCTTATGATTACCGTTGGAAATAATCTCACTATTACCAAGTAAAATATACTTGTCAAAATTCATTGAAAGTGCAAGTTTATATAAAGATTCTTCTTTAACAATATGTGATCTGATTTTAGACAGAACGCCCTCATTTTCATTGGGATACAAAGAATACAACTTGTCTGCAACAACCAGCCCAAGCACTGAATCCCCCAAAAACTCAAGACGCTCATTCGAAGGAAACCCGGTATGTTCATTAGTATAAGAACTGTGTGTAACAGCATTTACAAGGTATTCTTCATTTTTAAAAACATATCCCAATTCCTTTTGGAATTCCGTTAAATCTATCAAAAAACAGCACCCCTTACCTATTTACTGATCTTGGAAATGTAATCAACAACATCACCGATTGTTTTAATCTTATCAGCAGCATCTTCGTCAATTTCAACATTGTATTCTTCTTCAAGTGCCATAACAAGTTCAACCATATCTAAAGAGTCAATATTTAGTTCGTCAAATGTCGATTCCATAGTTATTTGTGACTTATCAATTCCTGTCTGCTCCGCTATAACTTCCTGTACTTTTTCAAAGATCATTGTTTATCCTCCTTTAAAATTTCAATTCCTTTTACCAAATATGATATACCGGATAGTATTGTAAGTACTACCGCAAAATAAAACAAAAAATCAGGTATGTATTATTTATTTACAAATTTTATAGAAATGCCCATAATTAAATGTATTATGGCTATCATCTGAACCACAGTTTTCATTTTACCCAATTTATCAGCCGCAATTACAATATTTTTTGAGGCGGCAGACATTCTGAGTCCCGAAACAATAAATTCCCTCGCTATAATTATTATTACAGCCCACGACGGAACTAAATTTCTCTCAACAAGACACACAAGGGCTGATATAACAAGTATTTTATCAGCAATCGGGTCAAGAAATTTGCCGAAATCTGTAATTTCATTTCTTTTTCTCGCAAGATACCCATCCAGAAAATCTGTTACGGATGCAAGAATAAAAAAGCCTACTGCATATAAGTTCGCATTTGGAACCGAACTTATCATAAACCATACAAAAAACGGAACAAGAAGTATTCTGAAAATTGTAAGTTTGTTTGAAATAGTCATTACAACTCCTCCTTATATTCACCAATCAGATCACCATCTACAGCATCAGTTATTAAAACATCAATAAAACTTCCTTGCTTAATGTTTGTTTCCGATTTAATAAACACTTTTGGATCAACATCCACTGATTCCCCGTATGTCCTTCCAAAATACATCTTAATCATTCTGTCAAATCCTTCAACAAGAACGGTTTGAACAGTACCTATTTTTGAGGTTGCATATTCCGACATAATTTCGTACTGCAAATCAGAAATTTTTTCACATCTCAAATTTTTGATATCATCATCTACCTGCCCAGACATTAAAGCAGCCTTCGTACCATCCTCTCTGCTGTACGGAAAAGCACCAACTCTTTGAAGTTTGTGTTCTTTTAGAAATGAAACCAATTCGTAAAATTCCTGCTCAGTTTCGGTCGGAAATCCAACAATCAAAGATGTTCTGAGGACTGCATCCGGCATCTTAGACTTTATTTTTCCAATTAATGTTTCTATTGAACCTTTATCCGTTCTTCTTGCCATCAATTTTAGTATTCTGTTATTTATATGCTGAATTGGTATATCAAAATAATTAACTATTTTTGAATTTTCAGCAAATTCATCAATAAGTTCATCAGTGATTTCCTCAGGATAAAGATAATGAACTCTTATCCATTTCAAACCTTCAATCTCAGACAGTTTTCTCAAAAGTGTAACTAAAGTAATTTCTTCTCCGAGGTCTTTTCCGTAACATGAAGTATCCTGTGCTATAAGTATAAGTTCCTTAACACCGTTTTTTGCTAATTTCTTTGCTTCAGTAATTATGCCTTCCAGCGGTCTGCTTCTGTATTTTCCTCTGACCGACGGGATAACACAATATGTGCAATGATTACTGCACCCTTCTGCAATTTTAAGATACGCAGTATACGAAGGTGTTGCAAGAATTCTCTCATCCTCATCTAAAGGTGCATTTAAACATCCGCTGGCATATACACCCCGTTCCTGCTCACACTTTTCTATTATCGAACATATATCGGCAAAATCTCCCGTTCCGCAAACTCCATCAACTTCCGGGAGTTCTGAAAGCACCTCATCTTTAAATCGTTCACCCATGCAGCCCGCAACAATCAGCAGTTTAAGTTTGCCGTCAATCTTATTCTTAGCCACATCTAATATGGCATCAATAGATTCTTGTTTGGCACTGTCAATAAAACAGCAAGTATTAACAATTGCAATTTCCGCTTCAGAATCAACATTTGTAATCTCATATCCTGCTTTGCTAAGTTTTGAAAGCATTACCTCAGAATCTGTTAAATTTTTAGCACAACCCAAAGAAACTAATGTAACTTTTTTATATTTCACTCACATCACGCTCCTTTTTTACGATGTCGAGACACTCTTTAACCTCATCAAAAGAAAACCCCTTTGACATAAAACTCCGCATTATCTTTGAATACTCCTTATAGTCATTCAAATTAACCTTCGATTTATGTCTGATTAAATCAGCGAGTTGATCTCTGTTGTCAAAATCTGCCAAACTTTCTTCAATGATTTCATCCGGAATTCCTTTTAATTTAAGCGAAAACTTAATCTTAGTCGCACCGTACTTTCTTCCGTATTCCTTAACATAAAGTTTTGCAAAAACTTCATCGTTTATGTAACCGTATTCCTCAAGAATATCCAAGATCTCCGAAACGGCAGTCAAAGAATAACCCTTGTTTGTCATTTTATCGGTTATTTCTTTTTTTGTATACATCTTTTTTGACACAAGATTTACTGCATAATTTTTGCACTTGTCAACAGAAATCACATTTTCAATTTCTTTCATTCTGTATTCGTCTATGGTATCTCCTACTCTGATTTTTAAGTTGTATAAATCAAAATCACTGATACCAAAAGCAAACTCTCCGTCAATAAAAACCGAGAATCTATCTTTAGATTTAACCTGAGGTTCTATCGATGTAACCGTATTATTCTTCAACTTTTTCATCTTTAGGTGCATTGGATTCGTTTTCTGTTTCTCTGTCTTCTTTTAGTTTTGCCCTTATCTTTGCATCAATTTCGGCAAAAATTTCAGGGTGTTCCGCCAAGAATGATTTTGCCGCATCTCTGCCTTGTCCTAAACGAATGTCCCCATAAGAAAACCATGCTCCTGCCTTCAAGACAATATCTCTATCAACGGCATAATCAAGAACAATGCTCTCTTTTGAAATTCCCTGCCCGAACATTATATCGAACTGTGCCTCCTTGAAAGGCGGTGCAACTTTATTTTTGACAATTTTTACTTTTGTTCTGGCTCCTATTGCCTCGCTGCCGTTTTTAAGAGTTTCGGCTCTTCGTACTTCCATTCTTATAGTGGAATAGAATTTCAATGCACGACCACCGGTTGTAACTTCGGGGTTTCCGTAAATAACTCCGACTTTTTCACGAAGTTGGTTTATAAAAATTGCTATCGTATTTGACTTATTAATAATACCCGCAAGTTTCCTAAGTGCTTGCGACATAAGTCTGGCA
The DNA here is from genome assembly GCA_934446135.1 of uncultured Clostridia bacterium. GTDB lineage: Bacteria > Bacillota > Clostridia > RGIG6154 > RGIG6154 > CAKSDT01. Next base: position 3,764 of record CAKSDT010000052.1, on the reverse strand, counting down.
TGAAGACCGACATGAGAATCACCCATTACACCCTCAATTTCAGATTTTGGAACAAGTGCAGCAACAGAGTCTATTACAATAACATCTATCGCACCGCTTCTTACAAGTGATTCGGTGATTTCCAAAGCATCTTCACCGGTATCCGGCTGTGAAACCAAAAGATTATCAATATCTACGCCAAGAGATTTAGCATATTCAGGATCTAACGCATGTTCTGCGTCAATAAAAGCAACTTCACCGCCATTTTTCTGGGCAGATGCAATTATGCTTAAAGATACAGTCGTTTTACCGGAAGATTCCGGTCCGAAAATTTCAATAATTCTGCCCTTTGGAAGTCCGCCAACTCCAAGTGCGGCATCAAGGCTCAGTATGCCTGTAGATATAGTGTCAATATTAAAATGGGTATTCTCGCCCAATTTCATAACTGCACCTCTTCCAAACTGTTTTTCAATTTGCTTCAAAGCATTTTGAAGTGCCTTTTGTTTTTCTTCACTCATTATTAAAACCTCATCTTTCAATCAGTTAAAATTTTAATTATACCTACACAATTATTTATTATTTTAACATAAATTACAATACATTTCAACAAGAAATTAAAAAAAATATGCTTTGCCCATGCAAAGCATATTAGCATTAATATTTTAACAATTCTTTTTTTGCCTTTGAAATTTGAACCAAAACAGATTTTTGCGAAGGTCCGCCCTCCGATGTTCTGTTTTTAACGCAAGTTTCCAGGCTAATTGCATCATACACATCACTGCTGAAAATCTCGGAAAATTCTTTGAGCACATCCATCGGCAGTTCTTCAATAGTTTTGTTATTTTTAACACAATATGCAACGACAGATCCTGAAATTTTGTATGAATCCCTGAACGGCATTCCTTTTTTTGTTAAATAGTCGGCAAGGTCAGTCGCGTTTATAAAGCCCTTAGCCGCAGCTTTTCTCATATTGGCTTTTAAAACTGTCATAGTATCAAACATAGGTATAAATGTTTCTATACATTCTGTCACTGTGTCTATCGAATCAAAGATTGCTTCCTTGTCCTCCTGCATATCTTTATTATAAGCAAGAGGGATTCCTTTCATAACAGTCAAAAGTGACATAAGATTGCCATAAACCCTGCCGGTTTTTCCCCTTATAAGTTCGGTTATATCCGGATTTTTCTTTTGTGGCATAATGCTGGAACCTGTGGAAAATCCGTCATCAAGTTCGATAAATTTAAACTCCCAACTGCACCACATTATTATTTCCTCAGAAAATCTTGATAAGTGCATCATAATAAGTGATATTGAAGAAGCAAGTTCAATTAAAAAATCACGGTCTGAAACCCCATCAAGGCTATTTTCACAAACTTTCTCAAAACCAAGTTTATCACAAACAAACTGCCTGTCAATAGGATAAGTGGTACCGGCGAGGGCACAACTTCCGAGCGGCAGAACCTTAATTCTTTTCTCCAGTTCAGACAGTCTCTCCATATCTCTAATCAACATCCATACATATGCCATAAGATGATGTCCGAATGTGATAGGCTGAGCACGCTGCAAGTGCGTGTACCCCGGCATTACAGTATCACTGTTTTCTTCTGCCTTATTTATTATTGTTTCAATCAAACATTTTATGTCGGAAATTATTTTTTCCGTACTTTCTAAAACATTCATTCTTACATCAAGTGCAACCTGATCGTTTCTGCTTCTCGCTGTATGAAGCCTTTTGCCCGCATCACCAATTCTATGGGTCAATTCTTCCTCTACAAAAGTATGTATATCTTCAGCACCGTTATCAAACTTTAATTTACCTGATTTTATATCATCAAGGATAGATAATAACCCATCATTAATTTTTTCAAAATCATCTGCTGATATTATTTTCTGAACACAAAGCATTTCTGCATGAGCAAGACTTCCTTTTATATCCTGCTCATACATTCTGCAATCAAAAGGTAGAGAGGAGTTGAAGGAATTTACTCTTTCGTCAGTTTCTTTTGTAAATCTTCCTGTCCAAAGTTTCATATATACCTCCTAAAACTATATTTTTCTACCTGCTTTTTTATCTAATTTTGCTTTTTCCGCGATAGGAAGTCCAAATAAATTAATAAAGCCCTGTGCATCTGCTTGATTGTAATCATCATCTTCACCAAATGACGCAGTAGTTTCATCATAAAGTGTATAATCACTTGTTACTCCGGCATTTATAATGTTACCTTTGTAAAGTTTAAGTTTTACATCACCGGTAACTGTCTTCTGTGTTTCATCAACAAAGGCACAAATTGCCTTACACAGCGGTGTAAACCACTGTCCGTTATATACGAGGTCCGCCATTTTTTGAGCAACTGTCTGTTTAAAATGCGATGTTTCTTTGTCTAAACACAATGTTTCAAGAACCTCATGTGCATGATAAAGAATTGTTCCGCCGGGTGTTTCATAAACCCCCCTGCTCTTCATTCCAACAAGACGGTTTTCAACTACATCATATATGCCTATTCCATTCTTTCCGCCAAGTTCATTAAGTTTTTCAACCATCTCTACACTGCCGAGTTCTTTGCCGTCCAATTTTGTAGGAATTCCTTTTTCAAAATGAATTGTTATGTAAGTAGGTTTATCAGGTGCTTTTTCCGGGGAAACACCGAGTTCGAGAATTTTATCAAAATCAGGCTCATTAAGCGGATTTTCCAAATCAAGTCCTTCATGTGATAAATGCCATAAGTTCTTATCTTTTGAATAGTTAGTTTCCCTTGTTATTTTAAGAGGGATGTTGTGTGATTCAGCATAATCAATTTCATCATCCCTAGATTTTATATCCCAAATACGCCACGGAGCAATTATATCAAGTTCAGGGTCAAATGCTTTAATACTAAGTTCGAAACGAACCTGATCGTTACCCTTGCCTGTGCAGCAGTGACAAATTGCATCTGCCCCCTCTTTATGTGCTATTTCAACAAGTCTTTTTGCTATAGGAGGACGGGCAAAAGATGTTCCGAGCAAATATCCTTCATATTTTGCACCCGCTTTAAGAGTAGGCCAAATATAATCTTCAACAAATTCTTTTTTCAAATCTTCATTGTATAATTTACTTGCACCGGTTTTGATTGCTTTTTCTTCAAGACCTTCAAGTTCTGAATTTTGACCAACATCTGCGGCAACTGCAATTACTTCACAATTGTCATAGTTTTCCTTAAGCCACGGAATAATTATAGATGTGTCAAGACCGCCCGAATATGCAAGTACAACTTTTTTGTATGTTTTTTTCATTTCAAATACTCCTAACTTTCATTATTTTCTTCTACATTATAGCATTTATAACCTAAATGTCAATAGATAATTGAAATTTTTTTAATATTTTTTGTATTTTTTTGCATAAATATCAAAAAAACAGGTTATTTATTTATTATTTTGCATATTATTTCATAACTCGCATATATTTTAACGGTGATAATTATTATTAAATCTTCATTTGTTGTTATATCTGCAATTATCGGTGCTGCATTTGCATCAGGAAAAGAAATTCAAATATTTTTTGATATCAAGTACACTGTTATTTCTATAATGTTTAACAGTATTATGTTTGTACTGCTCCCATATTTGTTATATTTAAAATTGATAAAATATAACATTAATGATTACAAAAGTTTTGTCAGTCTGAATTTTAAAAAGTGCTCAAGAATCGTGTTATTTATATCATTGATGCTGAGTTTTTCTACATACATCGCAATGGTAAATGCTGCTAAAGTTATGATTCCTTTTGGAAATATTATTCTTACATTGGC
>CAKSDT010000051.1 GCA_934446135.1 uncultured Clostridia bacterium | reverse complement strand
TCAAGTCCCATACTTTCAAGTCTTCCGATTGCCTCTTGACTGTCAGGTTTAATTTCAGCCTCAACGGTTATTACACCAAGAAGTTCCCTTTCCGTCACAAAAAACATCGGTGTTGTTCCGCTATTTTTAATACTGTCCCATATTTTATTAAGGTCATCTGTATTTTCTATGAATTCAGAAACATACTTATAATTTCCGCCTGCTATAAATTTTCCCTCTGCTCTGCCGCAAACTCCCTTTCCGGGGACTGCAGAAAATTCTTCTGTTTCAAGTGCTGCAACATTAAGTGCTTCGCATTTTTCCTTAATAGCATTTGCAAGAGGATGCTCGCTTCTGATCTCAAGAGTATAGGCATATTTAAGTAATTCCTGCTCTGTGTATCCTCTTGACGGAATAATCTTTGATACGACCGGCATACCCTTTGTAACAGTTCCGGTTTTGTCAAGCACTACTATATTTGCTTTTCCTGTATACTCAAGTGCGGTGCCGTTTTTAAACAAAAGTCCGTTTTTGGCACCTACTCCGCTCCCAACCATAATCGCAACCGGAGTTGCAAGTCCCAATGCACAGGGACAACTTATAACAAGTACAGAGATAGCCCTTGCAAGTGAAAGACTTATATCCTTAGATACTAAAATCCAGACAATAAAAGTGATCAGTGCAATAACAAGAACTGTCGGAACAAACACACCCGAAACCTTATCTGCAATTTTAGCAATAGGTGCCTTGCTTGACGAAGCATCTTCAACAAGGCTTATAATTTTTGAAAATGAGGTTTCAACCCCGACTTTTTCTGCTTTACACTTTAAATATCCGTCTTTATTTATTGTAGCGGCCTTAACATAATCACCTGTAACCTTATCAACGGGAATGCTTTCACCGGTAAGTGCTGATTCATTTACCGAACTTGTCCCATCTACAATTACGCCGTCTGCCGGAATTTTGTCACCCGGCTTCACAACAAAAACATCTCCGACTTTCAATTGATCAGCATTAATCCTTACTTCTTTTCCATCTTCTATTATGACTGCATAATCAGGACTTAAATCCATAAGTTCTTTTAACGCATTCGTTGTTTTGCCCTTTGAATATGACTCCAGGGTTTTTCCGACAGTAATCAGAGTCACAATCATTGCAGATGACTCAAAATAAAGTCCGTGCAGCAATGTCATAGCACCGTCCGTATCTCCGCCGACAAGTTTATCTGACATCAAAAACAGTATAACCACGCTGTAAACATATGAAACACCTGAGCCTAAGGAAACCAATGTGTCCATATTGGGACTTTTGTTTATAACGCTCTTTATTCCGCTCACAAAAAACTTTTTATTAATAATCAGTATTACCGATGTAAATAACAACTGAATAAGTCCCAAAGACATCGAATTGTGTCTTAAAAATTCAGGGAGCGGCAAATGGAACATATGCCCCATCGAAAAGTACATAAGAACAATAAGAAGTATCACGGATGAAACAAGCCTTTTAAAAATGGTTTCCGTTCCGCTGTCAGACTTATCTGATGACTTATCGCTTTTTACGGACTCCGCACCTTTCAATGATGCACCGTAACCTGCGTTTATAACGGCTCTTATTATTTCACCATCGGTGCAATCAGCCTCAACCTTCATAGAGTTTGTAAGAAGGTTTACACTACAATTCTTCACACCTTTCAGGGAAGAAACTGCCTTTTCAACCCTTGCACTGCAAGAAGCACAACTCATACCCGTTATATTAAATTCTTTCATATTCAGCACCTTCCCAACCTTGTTCAGTATAACACTATTACTATAAATTTACAACAATATGGAAAGTTAAAAATAAAATTTCAGATTTTTATCACAATTAGAGTTTTGCCCTGATTATTTTCCCGCTGGTGGTCTTTGGAAGTTCCTCCCTAAATTCTATAATTCTCGGATATTTGTACGGTGCTGTGTTCTTTTTAACATAGTTTTGAATTTCTTTTTTGAGTTCTTCTGTTGCGTCTGTTCCTTTTGTAAGAACTATACTTGCCTTTACCACCTGTCCTCTGACTTCATCGGGTGCCGCAGAAACTCCGCACTCTAAAACATACGGAAGTTCCATTATTACATTCTCTATTTCAAATGGTCCGATTCTGTAACCTGATGATTTTATAACATCATCGGCACGGCCTACATACCAGAAAAATCCATCTTCGTCGTTAATTGCAAGATCTCCTGTATGATACATGCCGTCGTGCCAAACCTCATTTGTTTTTTCAGCATCATTATAATAACCTGTAAAAAGTCCGCACGGAATTTTTTTATCAGTTCTTATAACAATTTCACCGCTTTTTCCAACACCTACGGGGTTTCCGTCAGAATCAACCAAATCAACATCATAAAGGGGAACAGGTTTACCCATTGAGCCTATTTTATGCGTTCCGCCAAATAAATTGCCTATTACAAGTGTTGTTTCTGACTGACCAAATCCCTCCATAACCTGAAGTCCTGTAAGACTTTCAAGTTGTTTAAACACCTCGGGATTAAGTGCCTCGCCGGCAATTGTTGCATGCTCAACAGAAGACATATCGTATTTTGACAAATCATCTTTTATAAGCATTCTATACATAGTCGGAGGTGCACAAAATGTCGTAATTTTATATTTTGCAAACATAGGAAGAATGTCACTTGCGTCAAATTTATCAAAATCATATGCAAATACCGCTCCCTCGCAGAGCCACTGTCCGTAAAGTTTTCCCCAAAGTGCTTTTGCCCAACCTGTATCCGATATAGTAAGATGCAAACCGTTGGGATTAACCTGATGCCAATAATTTGCAGTTATAAAATGTCCCAACGGATATTTAAATGAATGTGTAGCAATTTTAGGATTTCCGGTAGTTCCGGATGTAAAAAACATAAGCATCTTATCATCAACTTTAGGTGAATCTTCATTTCTTTCAAAATTATCAGAATAATTCTTATATTCCTCGTTAAAATTATGCCAGCCTTCTTTTGGAACACCTACTATAATTTTTGTTGTAAGTGACGGAGAATCTTTTTGTGCCAATTCTGCCTGATGTGCAGTATCTCCGTCTGAAGTGCAAACTATTGCCTTTACGCCTGCAGCATTAAATCTATATGTAAAATCATGTTCCTGAAGGAGATTAGTTGCCGGAATTGCAATTGCTCCTATTTTATGAAGTGCAAGTATAGCAAACCAAAATTGATAGTGCCTCTTAAGAACAAGCATAACCCTGTCGCCTTTTTTGATACCTAAGGACATAAAATAATTTGCACATCTTGATGACTCCCGGCTCATATCCGAAAATGTAAGTCTTGTTTACTTTTTATCTTTTGATATGTGAAGCATTGCCAGTTGAACCTTATCTCTCTTTGCCAAGTCAACAACTATATCAAAAGCAAAGTTAAAATTATCCTCATTTTCAAAAGAAAGCGACTGCAAAGCACCTCTCTCGTCTTCTTTAGGATGGATAAAATTATGATAAATTCTTCTATAAGGCTGATGCGGATTATTTTCGGAGGGATTTGCAAATTCTTCCGGTATTTTTCCGCTCTCACCGTCAGATCCCAACACTATCGCATAAAACTCACAGTCTTCTCCTCCTACTGCAAGTAATCCGTGCGGAGTCGAACTGTCATAATAAATAGAGTCCCCTTCATTTAATATTTCCTTATGAGAACCTATCATTACCATAAGACTGCCTTTTATAACTATATCACATTCCTGTCCTTTATGGGTTGTGAGTTCAATGTCTTTGTGTTGAGCCTCTTCATTATAAATTGCCCTTACATACAAGGGTTCCGAAACTCTTCTTTTAAATTCTCCCGCAAGATTGTAGTAAATCATACCGTGGGCCTTGTCAATTTTTTGACCCATTCCTTTTCTTGTTAATGTGTAAGATTTTAATGTTGGGCTTGTTCCCTCTACTATATCTGTTACATCGACATTAAAAGCAAGTGCACAACGATACAAAAATGCAAAACTGAGATCGTGTCTTCCGTTTTCACAGGAAACATATTCCTCAGCAGTAACATCGGTAAGTTTTGCCATTTCTTCAACTGAAAGTCCCTCTATTTCTCTCAGTTCTTTTATTCTTGTTGCCATTTCACCGATTCTTAAATCAAGACCTGTAATTTTTTCACGCATAAAATCACCTTAAACTTTCTTTTTGGTAAAACAAAAAACTCGTCTCAAGTTACACTTTAGACGAGTTAAATTCTATAAACCCGCGGTACCACTCAAATTGCGTTTAAAAAACGCCGCTTCAGACTCCATCAAGCCCTATGCACTAACGCAGCAAACTCGGAAAGGTTCTACTCATAAAAAATACTTTCTTCCTTTCAGCTCAGGAGCTACAAACTAAATATTTCATCTTTAACGGCTCGCACCAACCGCCGCTTCTCTCAAAAGACTACTTTATAAGCCCTCTCCTTCAACGCTTTTATATTTAATTTCGTTCATTTTATCATATCATTTATATTTTGTCAAGATATTTTAATTTAATTATGAGGTATATTTTTGTTGCAATACTGGTAAAATTATGATATAATGATATTAAATTGGTGTTCGGTTTATAAAATTATTCAGGAATTACAATTCATATGCAAATTTTTATACGGTCGGTTTTGCGTTGATTGCCTGAACGGTTTTATATAGGTCAATAAGAAGTAAAGCTGAATTTTTTAAGTTTGGCTTTAGTTTTTGTTGTTAAATTATATAGGAGGATTATTGTGGCAAAAAAGAATAAACTAAAGATTATACCCCTTGGTGGTTTGGAAGAAATAGGAAAAAATATAACATTGTTTGAATACAAAGATGACATTGTTATACTTGACTGTGGAATAGCATTTCCCGATGATGAAATGTTTGGAATAGATCTTGTTATCCCTGATATGACATATCTGTTTAAAAACCGTGAAAAAATCAGAGGACTTGTGCTTACCCACGGTCACGAGGATCATATAGGTGCAATTCCGTACCTTTTAAAGGAAGTTAATGTCCCGATATACGGCACAAAATTAACTCTTGGAATTCTTGATAAAAAACTTCAGGAACACGGTCTGAGCAAACAAGCAAAATTAAATAGTATAAAGCCCGGCACAACACTGACTATGGGGTCTATGAAAGTGGAATTTATAAGAACTAACCACTCTATTGCGGATTCTGTTGCAATTGCAATTCACACACCTTGCGGAACGGTAGTTCACACCGGTGACTTTAAAATCGACACAACACCTATTGACGGTGAGATGATGGACATTGCCCGTTTCGGTGAACTCGGTAAAAAGGGAGTGCTCGCCCTTTTGTCAGATTCTACAAATGTAGAAAGACCGGGATATTCTATGTCGGAAAGAAAAGTCGGCGAAACATTTGACGAACTTTTTACAAATAACCCCAAAAAAAGGATTATAGTTGCAACATTTGCATCAAACATACACAGAGTTCAGCAAATAGTAAACTGTGCAATTAAAACCAAACGAAAAGTTGCAATATCAGGCAGAAGTATGGAAAGTGTCGTGGCCGCGTCAAGCGAACTCGGTTATCTTAAGGCCCCCAAAGGGTTAATAATCGATATTGCAGATATTAACAAATATCCCGATAATAAACTTGTAATTGTAACAACCGGAAGTCAGGGAGAGCCTATGGCTGCACTGTCGAGAATGGCATTTTCCGACCACAAAAAGGTAGAAATCGGGAAAGGTGACTTGGTAATAATCTCAGCATCGCCTATTCCGGGAAATGAAAAAATGATTGCAAAAGTTATTGATGAACTTTTTAAGAAAGGTGCAGATGTTGTATATAAATCTCTTGCTGATGTTCATGTTTCAGGACACGCCTGCCAGGAAGAACTTAAAATAATGTTATCAGTTACAAAGCCAAAGTATTTTATTCCGGTTCACGGTGAATACAGGCATTTAATGCAGCACGCACATCTTGCACATAAAGTCGGTATAAAAGAATCAAATACTTTTATTATGAAAATCGGTCAAGTTATGGAAATTGATGCGAACTCAGCAAAAATAGTGGGTTCTGTTCCGTCAGGCAGAGTGTTCGTAGACGGAAGCGGCGTGGGAGATGTAGGAAATATAGTTATAAGAGACAGAAAGCATCTTTCTGAAGACGGTCTTATTATGATTGTTATGGCCATTGATTCCGCAACCGGCAAAGTTATGGCTGGTCCGGATGTTATTTCAAGAGGATTTGTGTATGTAAGAGAATCCGAAGATTTGATGGAGAGGATCAAGGAACGTTCGAAAGCGGCACTTAAAATTTGTGAGAATAAAAACAAACATGACTGGGCATCAATTAAAACAACAGTTAAAACGAGTTTAAGCCAGTATGTGTACGAAGAAACCAAAAGGAATCCTATGATTCTTCCGGTTATTTTAGAAGTATAACGCAAGAAGGTTTGCCCTACTTGGCAAACCTTCTTTTTTTTGATATGTAATTCAGTATAAGACAGAACGACATTATTAACGGAAAGATTGTTGCCGCCAGAATTCCGGCAGATAAATCTCCGTTTGCCTTATCAGCAACAATCCCTGCAAGCGTAGGACCCACAGAACAGCCAATATCTCCTCCGAGTGCAAGAAGCGCAAACATTGACGTTCCTCCCTCTTTTAATATTCCGGCTGCCATACTGTATGTGCCCGGCCATGAAATACCGATAAAGAATCCGCACATAGCACAACCCACAAGTCCCAAAACCGGGTTATGGCTGAGTGCTGAAAGAAGATAACTTAACACACACATAATTGCCGAAAAAATCATAAATTTGCTAAGTGAGAGTTTGTAACTGTATTTTGCATAAATAATTCTTGAAAGACCCATCATTAATGCAAAAGAGCAAGTTCCGGCAAGGTCACCCACCGTCTTGGAGACTTTGAGTCCCGACTCTGCAAATGCAGAAACCCATTGGCTTATTGCCTGTTCACCGGCACCGGCACAACACATTAACAAAAACATAAGCCAGAATGTACTTGATTTTAAAAGACCTCCTATTTCCATTCCGCCTTTTTCTTCTGTAAGGCTTTTTATTGGGACAAGTGAAAACAAAATTGCATTTAATCCTGGAAAAATTGTCCAAATCATTGCAAGTGTCTGCCATTTTTCAACACCAAACAACGAAAAAAACAATGTTGATGCCAAAACTACAAAAACAGTACCCCAGCAAAAAAACGAATGCAGAACACTCATCGCTCTTGACTTGTTTTTAATAGGACAAGCCTCAACTATTGAACTTACCAAAACTTCGATCATACCACCGCCAAATGAATATAAGACAGTTGCAATAACTATGCCGTAAATCGGTTTAATTACATTTGGCAAAATTGACAGGCATATAAGTCCCACAAAGCAGAGTATATGCGATGTAACAGCACATGTTCTGTAACCCAGCAAATCAACTATCCAAGCAGAAACAAAATCTGCAATCAACTGAATTATAAAACTTCCGAATATTAAAAAAGAAATCATTTCCAAAGATATTCCGTAGTTTCTTTGAAACGTAAGATATATCAAAGGCACAAAGTTAATTACTATGGCTTGCGTTATATACCCCCCGAAAGAAGCATATAATGTTGCATTATAATTATTTCTTATACTAATTTCAATCACACCCGTATTCTTTTAGTTTTTCAAGCAATTTAACCATTGCAAGTGTATCAAGTTTACAATATTTAAGCAGTTCCCGTCTAATAATTTTTCGTTTTTCTCTCGGCATATATATCAAATTCATATAATATTTAAGTGCCATAGAACCGTCAGAAATCATATTTTTATGATAATCAAGTTCAGGGTCATTGGGATATAACGCAGGAAGAACGAATTTAATAGAACTTTTTCCCCGCATTTCCTTTGTATAAAGGTATTTAGACGAAAAAGGCCTTTCCAAATCAACAAGATTATCCCTTATCTTAGAAAGTTTTTCAGATATATCGGGAAATTTTGCTATAAGAGCATTGATGCAGTTTTTTTCATACGGCGAGTACATTAAAACACAATCATTTTCGCCTATATATTCAATAAGTTTTTCAGCAACATCTCTTTCAGGATAATGAATTCCGTCACCGATAAATTCCTTGTGTTTTAGTTTTCCATTCTCTTTTTCAATATAATGATATGAAAACTGCGTTATTATTCTTTCATTTGGCTTAGTTCCTTTATATCTCGGAACGGTTGGTGATATTGCCTCAAAATCAAGAAATCCGAGCGGATATGAAAGTTCCGATATAAAATTTTTTATTTCTTTCTTATTAACAATAGGATTTCCGTCAAGTTCCGCCATAATCTGCGTGATACATTTTGAATTTACCTCAGGCAGTTTGAGATAATCCTCATAAGAAAAAATTCCGTGGTTATAAAGTGTAACTTTAACTTCAAACGGCAAATTCCCCAATGAAAATATATTTTTCTCAGGAAGATCGCTATAACAATAAGAAAAATATTCACAACCCGAACAAAACTTAGACATATTTCTTTCAGGTTCTGTTTTTTTGCTGCAAACACTTTTTATAAATTTGATTTTGGTTTTGGTGCTTCTCAAATATTTTGGGTTAAGGCAATCATAAAATTCAAAAAGTTTGGTGTAATTAAGTGTCCTGCCTCTTACATAATTTTTATTAACTGATATTAAATATAACCCTTTCACCTTATACCCTAATGAGTTCAACACACATTTTTGAAAAACAAGTGATTTGATATGTCTTTCGGTACCGGATCCCGCTTTGATTTTATACAAAACAATTCCTTCGGGAAATTTTTTGAGTATGTCTACTCTGCAACTCCCAAAATTACTTTCAAAGTTTGCATTAAAAAGGGTATCATTTTTTTTAAGCATCCTTTTTGTTATTTCATACGGTGCTGAATCAAGGTCGATGCCACCTTTAAAGAAATCCTCCGCCGAACTGAAAACATCTTTTTCGGCTATAACTGACATTATATTATCATTTTCGGAAGTACCGCTATTCATATGTTTCGTAAGCCATACCTGTCTTTTGCAGCCGCCGCTTTTTAAAAACTGTTCTTGGGTAATCATCAAAATTCTCCTCAATCAAAATAGGAATTATATTTAACTTTTTTGTCGTCCGGAAACATTCTTATATAGAGTTCGTAAAAATAGTTATCTGTCATACTTGCAATATAATCCTTAACAAGATCATATATATTTGTTTTTTCGTAAGAGTTACCTTTATAATATTTTGTTTTTTTCTTGATGTAATTAATATGGTGCTTAAAAAGAAGCGAATTTTCATTATTGTTATTTATATCATCTATAAGTTTCGAATACATATTATCGAACATTCTTTCAAGCAAGTTTTTCATTTCAAGTTTATCACTTGTCAAGTATATTTGCTCGTAATTTTCTCTTTTAGCACTCTTTAGTGCATCATAGTATTCTTTATCCATAGATATGTAATCTTTTCCGTAACTATTTTCGATTATATTAACTATCATATTATTGATAATCTGTGCATTAAAACTTCCTATCACACTGTCATTAAAACTGCTGCCGTCCAATTCAGATATAAGTTCAGCATCCTGACGGTCCTTACCTAAATAAGCAATTATATCGCAAATTCTTACAACACACCCTTCCAATGTGCATGGTATCAGTTTTTCAGAAACGGTTTTGTCATTGATACAATTTTCAACAGTGCGGTCAAAATCACCAAACGTCTTAACTTCTGACGGTTTGTATTCCATAAGTTCAAACTCTCCGTTATGGCAAAGTATTCCGTCTAATGTTTCAAGACTTATATTGTAATTAAAAATTCTGTCTAAAACAATTACGCTTTGAACATTATGCTGAAAAAACTTTCCCGTATACTTGTTATACACTTTTGAAAGTGCCGATTCACCTATATGTCCAAAAGGTGTATGCCCTATATCGTGACCTATTGCAATAGCCTCTATAAGATCAAGATTTAACCCCAGAATTCTGCCAATATTTCTTGCAATTCTTGAAACAAGTTGAACATGGAGGGCTCTTCTTGTAATATCATCATTTTTGTAAAACGAAAAAACCTGTGTTTTATCAGTATACCTGTTATAATACGGACAATTCATTATTTTTTCAATATCACGCACAAAAGCGGGACGCCACAAATTCGGAATATCATGCTTATTATCTCTTCTCGTTGCGTTATCAAATATATGTTTGTCCTCCATATTCCGGGATATTATTTTCACAAGGTCTTCTGATAAATGGTTATACAATTAAATCACCGCCTCCAGTAATTCTAACATAGTTTTGTTATTTTTTCAACTCAAACTTTAAAAGCCGGTGTGAGAATTCACACCGGCTTTTAATCTTTGCTATTTTACCTTTGTTACGGTAACATCAACAGTTAACGGAACTGATAATGCCCTTGCTTCTGTTTCAGCAATTTCAGCGTCAGAATAGTATTTATCTTTATTTCTTGCTCCATTAATCCACTCATTCCAAAATTCCTGCTTAAAGAAGTTATATGTTACATTACCGCTTCCGTCCGTAGTATATCTGGTGCTTTCATCAAACAGAAGTTTGATAAGTTTCATAAACTTTTCAGCATCGTTTTGAGGTTCATATGCCTTCATTGCCGTTAAATCACCATATGGCATATTTTCAGGAAATGTATCAAAACATTCCTTACTGTAATCAAAATCCCACCAGTTGTCTTTTCCCAATTCTTCATATGCCTGGTCGCCCTTATGAGCGTCATAATATTTCTTACCCCTGGTGTCAAATCTTTCAACCCATTTTGCGTAACATTGCTGATAATTATATTCTGAACTTCTCTTTTCAACTAATTTATTGAATACATTCTTTGCAACTTCTTGATTTGGGTTATTAACATTAGTTGCAATATTAATCCCGTTTTCAAGTTCCTCATTTGTATACATCCCTACCGACTTATTATTCATTTTAACTTCATAAGTGCCGTCCGCAAGGCTAGAAACTTTAATAACTTCCCTGTTTAAGAGATTATCAGCATCGAAGAACTTGTTTTCTTGTGTTAACTTGTAATCACCAGTATAAGGAAGCGGAACTGATTTTGGAGAGTATGTATATGATACTCCGTCTTTAAGTGAAATATTACTTACTTCGGCATTTTGTGCCTTAACACTTCCTGTGACCGAATCTAAAGAAACTGTCGCAACAATCGGATCTGCTCCCATTTCGTAAAGATAATTACAACCTATGGCATAGTATCCTGTACTGCTCGGGTGAATTCTGTCTTTCCCTATAATATGAATATCGGGTGCAAGTGCCTTTGACAAATCATTTGTGAAATTGTACTGTTCAATAGTATAATATCCTTTTTCATCCGCCAACTTTCTCACTTGTCTTGCAACCTTGGGAAGTCCGTTTTCTTCATAATCGGGAGAAATTACAGGTTCACTCACACCTGAGCCTTCGGGATATGGGTAATTATCGCTTATAGTAGGAGTCATACAATAAAGTTTCGCTCCGGTCGCTGCAACTTTTTCGGTTATACTGTTCCAGTTATCGATACATTTTTCTGTGTTGAAACCTGCCGTGTCATTTCCGCAGTCATTCATACCAAACATAATTGAAACAGATGTCGGTTTTTCATTTAAGATATTCCAATCAAGACGCGAACTGATATAATCGCCTGTATCCATATTAATTCCGCGGTTTCTGAACGAAACATTATATTCGGGATGCCTTGTTGCATAGTAAGTTTCTATAACCTGTTCATAGAGTCCCGCATGAGTAATTGAATCACCCACAAAAACAACTTTTTCATCAGGTTTAAACATTATATTTTCTTTATTTATACTTTCGGATTTTTCACCAACAGGTGAAATTGTGTTCTTGTCTAATACAAAACATTTCACTGTTTTAATTCCTTTATCAAGGGTTAAATTAAAAACATCGCTTGACTTTAGATAATCCATTGTTATTTCTCTGGCAAGTTTAGTATTTATCAGTATTCCGATTTCATCGTAATATCCGATGATAAGTGTAAATTTATCGCCCTTATTGCCATAAAGGTTATTTCCGTCAGCAGTAACAGTTATCTTTTCGCCAGTATTGTTTCCGTCTGTAATAAGAGAACGAACAATATTGGTCTTAACATTTAAAGGCTCCCCGTTAATTTCCGTTATTGTAACTGAATTAATGACATTTTCACCATTACACTTTAAATATAAATTATAATCGGCAAGTTTATTTTTATCAAAGTTAAATTTGTAGTCATAACTTCCGTCTGCATTAATTTTAACCTGCCCGATATGGCCAATCAAAGAATCGGTTTTGATTGCATTTTCAAAGTCATTTCCCCTAACTAGATAAATGTTTAAAATTCCATCCGTGTTCGTAACAGAATCATCTATTTTCCCGACAATTCTTATTCCGTCACCTTTTTTTACAGTTGTTGCCGAGGTATCGGCAAATACAGTTACGGATGTCAAAAGCATACTAAAAACAAGCAATATTCCAATAAATCTCGTTTTCGTCACTATATTTTTCCTCCTCTT
>CAKSDT010000050.1 GCA_934446135.1 uncultured Clostridia bacterium | reverse complement strand
CTTTTTTATCGTGAGAGCGTGCCTAAAAAACGGCGTGAGCACAGTTCCCTGAAAGGGTTTGGATGCTGACGCAGTTTTTAAGTGCTTTTTACAAATCAGTTATGTTAAGGTTTGATTTTAATGGAAACAATCAAGGAAAACAGGATTTTCAGGCTTTTATACCGTAAAGGCAGAAAGTTTGTTACGGACCGTCTTGTCCTTTATGTTCTTCCAAACAAATCGGAAGAAAATTTTATCGGGCTTACCGTCAGTAAAAAAATAGGTAAGGCGGTTACGAGAAACAGAATAAGGAGACTTTTGAGAGAATCGTACAGAAAGTATGAAAACAATCTCAAAAAGGGGTTCAATATAGTTGTGGTTGCAAGGACAAAGGCAGCATATTCTTCATTTTCCGAGATTGATTCGTCACTTTATAAATTGATTGAAATTTCGGGTTTGCTTAAATGAAGTATATAATTATTTGTACGGTTAAATTTTACAGGAAATTTATATCGCCGCTTAAGCGTCCTACATGCAGATTTTATCCGACTTGTTCTGCTTACACATTAGAGGCGGTGTCAAGATTCGGCACATTTAAGGGGCTTTATATTTCAATGAGGCGTATTTTAAGGTGTCATCCGTTTTCAAAAGGCGGATTTGATCCTGTTGACGCATATTTTGAAAGAAAAAAATTAAAGTAAATCCTTTTGAGGAGGAAGTATATATTGAAAAATGTATTTGAATTGCTTATAACTACACCGCTCGGTTACATACTGAGATTTATTTTCGATATTGTGGGAAACAATTACGGAATTGCAATTATAATTTTTACTCTTATAGTAAAACTTTGTATGCTTCCGCTTTTCGTGAAACAGCAAAAATCTACTGCCGAGATGGCAAAACTAAAGCCTGAACTTGACAAGATAAATAAGAAATATGCAAACAATAAGTCACAGGAAGCACAGCAGAAGATGAATCAGGAAACAATGAAACTCTATCAGGAGCACGGTGTGAATCCTATGGGAGGATGTTTGCCGCTTCTTATTCAGTTTCCTATAATTATAGGTCTTTATCAGGTTATAACAAGACCAATGCAGTATCTTATGATGCTTTCGACCGAAACTATAGAAAAAGTATCAAACTTTTTACTTTCCAATAAACTTATTACCGAAAAGGTTGCACAGTTTGCACTTAAGCAAAATCAGATAGAAGTTGCAAGAGAGGCACTTAAGCATATTGACCTTATAAAAGAAAAAATCGGAGTAACTCTTTTGAATATCAACTTTGACTTTTTCGGAATGGATTTGTCTTTGAAACCGACTTTCTCAAAAATGGATGTTCTTTGGATTATTCCTATTTTGTCGGCAGCAACTGCATATCTTTCAAATATGATTATGCAGAAACTTTCGGGAAATCCGCAGCAAAATCAACAGATGGCATCAATGAATGTTATAATGCCTTTGATGTCAGGCTATTTCTGTTTCATTATGCCTACGGGCGTAGGTATTTATTGGATAATGAGTAATGTTGTCCAGATTTTGCAGCAGATAATTATTTCAAAAATTATGCAGAGAAAACAAAAAACCGTTTAATTTGGTTTTTAATATATACCGCCTTAAAACGGCAGATAGGGGATAGACAGATGGCTAAAATAGAAGCAACAGGAAAAACAATTGAAGAAGCAAGGAACAATGCTGCGTCAATTTTGGGCGTTGACGCAGACAATATTATGTATGAAATACTTGAAAATGCCAAATCGGGATTTTTGGGCATAAATTCCAGGCCTTATAAAATAGCCGCTTGGAAAGACGGGGAAGATTCGGACGCACCTGTTAAAGAAGAAATTAAGACAGAACCCGGGGTTAAAGAAGTAAAAAAAGAAGTTAAAGAAACAAAAACAAAAAAAGTTTCGGACAGTGTAAAACCGTCTGAAAAAGCAGAACAGTTTCTTTCAAAGACACTTCCGCTTATGGGCGTGAAAGCAAATATTGCAATAGATGAAACCGATGACGGTTTAAATATAGTGCTTTCCGGCGACGGAATGGGTCTTGTTATAGGAAGAAGAGGGGAAACCTTAGATGCAATTCAGTATCTTACAAGCATAGTTGTAAACAAAGGCAAAAACGACTATGTTAAAGTTACGGTTGACACAGAAAATTACAGAGCAAAAAGGGCAGAAACTTTGGAAAGACTTGCGGATAAAGTTGCTGAAAAAGTAGTTAAAAATGGAAGAAATATGACTCTTGAACCAATGAATCCTTTTGAAAGAAGGGTTATCCATGCAAGACTTCAGAATAATGAATATGTTACAACTATAAGCGTTGGGGAAGACCCGATGAGAAGAGTGGTTGTTAAACTTAAATAAAAAAATGTTCTTTAAATGAACGGAAAGGCTCAGAATATGAGTACAATAGCAGCAATTTCCACACCTTTGGGCAGTGGCGGTATTGCCGTTATAAGAATAAGCGGAGATAAGGCGTTTTGTGTTGCTGACAAACTTTTTGTATGTCACAAGGCAAGACGCCTTTTTGAGGTTGATGCAAATACGGTAGTGCACGGAAAACTTTACGATATTAATAGAAATTTAATTGATGATGTTTTGGTGAGTGTTTTTAAAGCACCGCACTCATTTACGGGTGAGGATGTAATAGAAATAAATTGCCATGGCGGAATTTTGATTGCAAAGAAAGTATTAAAGGCCGTTTTGGACGCTGGTGCAGTACTTGCCGGTAAGGGGGAATTTACCAAAAGGGCGTTTTTAAACGGGAAGATGGATCTTACTCAGGCAGAGGGAGTAATGGACCTTATAAGTTCAGTTTCTGACAAAGGTGCATCTTTGGCAGTCTATCAGTTAGAGGGCAGGCTTTCAACAAACATAAAAAGGATAAGAGAGTCCCTAATGGAGGTTATGACCCATATAGAGGCAGCAATAGACTTCCCGGACGAGGGAATTGAAGAACTTGAGTATGAAAACATTAAAAACACTTTGTATGACTGCCTGAAAAAAACAGAAAAATTAATAAGCACTGCGTCATACGGCAAGATATTGAAAGACGGTATTCCTGTTGCAGTTGTCGGAAAGCCGAATGTAGGTAAATCTTCGCTTTTAAATGCAATATCAGGGAGTGATAAAGCAATAGTTACAGATATTGCCGGAACAACAAGAGATATTATTGAAGAGTATGTAAACATAGGCGGAATTGCGGTTAAACTTATGGATACCGCAGGGATACACGAAACTAAAGATAAAGTCGAAACCATAGGTGTAGAGAAAAGTGTCGGTGCGATTTCGGATGCAATGCTTGTTCTTGCTGTTTTTGATAACTCAAAAGCCTTAGACGGAGAGGATAGAAAAATACTTGAACTTATAGAAAATAAAAGGCATATTAATGTTTTGAATAAATGCGATTTGGGAGAAGTTAATGAAATTGACGGAATAAAGATTTCGGCAAAAGACTTTTCCGGACTTGAAAATCTTTTGGATGAAATTGAACAAAGTATTCAAAATTCCGATATAGAAGAAAATGATGATGTAATAACGAACGAGCGTCATTATGAAGCACTTATAAAAAGCCGTGAGTTTGTAAAACTTGCATATGATGCCCATATTTCGGGAATGCCGGTAGACCTTACGGCACTTGATATCAAAAGTGCAATAGAAAGTTACGGAGAGATAATAGGCCTTACAGTTTCAGAGGAGATAGTAGATAATATTTTTTCTAAATTCTGTGTGGGGAAATAGGAGTTGATTTAATATGTCATATGATGCCGGAAATTTTGATGTTGCGGTAATAGGTGCGGGCCATGCCGGAATTGAAGCGGCTTTGGCTTCAGCAAGAATGGGACTTAAAACCCTTATATTTTCAATAAATCTTGATTCTGTGGGTAATATGCCATGCAATCCAAGCATAGGAGGTACGGGCAAAGGACATCTTGTCCGTGAGATTGACGCATTGGGCGGAGAGATGGGCAAAGCAGCGGATAAAACATTTATACAGTCTAAAATATTAAACAGAGGAAAAGGTCCTGCCGTATATTCTTTGAGAGTTCAGAGTGACAGAAGGCGTTATCAGGAATATATGAAGCATACCTTGGAAACCCAGGAAAACCTTTACCTAAAACAGGCCGAAGTTGTAAATATTGGTTTTGAGGATAATAAAGTTGTTTCGGTTGAAACGCACATAGGTGCAATATATTCGGTAAAAGCAGTTGTTATTGCTTCAGGAACATATCTTAAAGGTTCGGTTATAATAGGCGATGTTGCTTATGAGAGCGGACCCGACGGTTTGTTTCCGGCAAGAGGGCTTTCACAGTGCCTTAAAAAACAGGGTATAAAACTAATGAGATTTAAAACCGGAACACCTGCAAGGGTTTTGTCATCTACCATAAATTACGACCTTATGGAGGTTCAAAAAGGCGATGAACAAATACAGCCGTTTTCGTTTGATAATGATGATATCGGTGAAAACAAGGCAGTTTGCTACATAACATATACTAATCCCCAAACACATAAAATAATACTTGATAATATAGATCGTTCTCCTATGTATAACGGTCTTATAAGCGGCGTCGGTCCGAGATACTGCCCCTCAATCGAAACCAAAATAATGAGATTTAAGGACAAGGAAAGACATCAACTTTTTGTAGAACCGATGGGACTTAACACAGAAGAAATGTATATACAGGGCTTTTCAACATCACTTCCTGAAGATGTACAGATCGAAATGCTTCACTCGGTTAAGGGACTTGAAAATGCTGTTATGACCAGAACGGCTTATGCAATTGAGTATGACTGCATTGATTCTACCCAACTTCTTCCTACGCTTGAGTTTAAGGAGATTTCAGGTCTTTACGGTGCCGGTCAGTTTAACGGTTCATCAGGCTATGAAGAGGCAGCGGCTCAGGGAATTGTTGCAGGAATTAATGCCGCACTTAAAATTAAAGGCCAAGAACCTATGATTCTTGAAAGAAACACATCGTATACAGGGACCTTGATTGACGACCTTGTAACAAAGGGTACAAAAGAGCCTTACAGAATGATGACTTCGCGATCTGAATACAGGCTTATTTTAAGAGAGGACAACGCAGACCAAAGGCTTATGCCTATTGGGAACAGAGTCGGTCTTGTGTCAGATGAAAGATTAAATAAAATGCGTGAAAAGCAAAGGCTTATCGAAGAAGAAATAGAAAGGCTTTCAACCCATTCGATAGGTCCTTCGGAAGAACTTTTGAAAATCACAACTGAGTTGGGAGTTCCTGAAATAAAAAACGGTGTGAGGTTAATAGATCTTTTAAAACGCCCCGAATTTAACTATGAAATTATGGCACCTGTTGATAAGACAAGAAAGCCGCTTGATAATTATGTTATAGAACAGGTTGAAATTCAGACAAAATATGAGGGTTATATAAAAAGACAGCTTTCTCAGGTTGATTCTTTCAAAAAACTTGAAAACAAGAAGTTGCCTGATGGGATTGACTATTCTGAAATTCACGGATTAAGGCTTGAGGCAAGACAGAAATTAAACGAGATAAGACCTGTGTCACTCGGACAGGCTGCGAGGATAACAGGTGTTTCTCCTGCCGATATATCTGTCCTCATAATTTTTCTTGAGCAGTACGGAAAGGGAGGCAAACAGTGAAGGAAACACTTATAAAAGCACTTTGCGATCTGAATATTGATTTTTCGGAAGAACAGATTGAAAAATTTGAAATATATGCTTCTCTTCTTACCGAATGGAACGAAAAGATTAACTTGACTGCCATAACAGACTCGAGAGAAATTGCTGTAAAACATTTTGCCGATTGTGCATCTTGCTTAAAATACACTGCTCTTTCGGGAAGCGTAATAGATGTCGGAACGGGGGCAGGATTTCCGGGAATGGTGCTTAAAATCTTAAGACCTGAAATTGAACTTACACTTTTGGATTCACTTAATAAAAGAATTTTGTTTCTGGAAGATGTTACAGAAAAATTGAGCCTTACAGGCATTAAAACAGTTCATATGAGAGCAGAGGACGGGGGCAGAGATAAAAAATTAAGGGAAAATTTTGATTTTTCAGTTTCAAGAGCAGTTGCAAATCTCTCAACGCTTTCAGAGTATTGTCTTCCGTTTGTTAAAACCGGGGGAGAATTTATTTCAATGAAAGGACCTGATATTTCAGAAGAACTTTGTGCGGCACAAAATGCAATTAAAACTCTCGGCGGCGAAGTTTCCGGCATAAAAAATATATCGCTTTTAAACGGTGAAATTAATCATACGATTATAAGTATAAAAAAAGTGCGACAAACTCCGAGCGTATATCCCAGAAAAGCGGGCAAACCGTCAAAAGAGCCTTTAAAATAAGGGCTCTTTTGTTGTTTTTTAAGTTTTTTTATCAATGTAAAAATGTTTCCAAATATTGGAATATATGATACAATAAAGAAAAAAATGTACGGATATAAAAGGAGAATGTGAAATGGAAACCAATGAAAAAATCAAGGAAATAGGAGCAATAGTTGAAATTGCGGTGGACAAGATATCGCTTAATCCTTACCAGCCGAGAAAGATTTTTGACCCAATTGCCATTTCAGAACTTTCCCAGAGCATTAAAGAATATGGTGTGATTCAGCCCATAACTGTAAGAAAAAACTATATTGACGGGTATGAACTTGTTTCGGGAGAGAGAAGGCTCAGGGCATCAAAACTTGCCGGTCTTACAAAAGTGCCTTGTATAATGATAGATGTAAGTGAGAACGATTCGGCGATA
Source organism: uncultured Clostridia bacterium (assembly GCA_934446135.1). Lineage (GTDB taxonomy): Bacteria > Bacillota > Clostridia > RGIG6154 > RGIG6154 > CAKSDT01. The sequence goes on along the minus strand of CAKSDT010000050.1, from coordinate 6,159 downwards.
ATTGCACTTCTTGAGAATCTCCAAAGGGCAGACCTTACATTTCTGGAAGAAGCAGATGCTATGGCACATCTTGTTCAGGAACACAATTACACTCAGGAGCAACTTGCAAAAAAACTTGGTAAAAGTCAATCAGCTATTGCAAATAAACTAAGACTTTTAAAACTTTCGGAAGAAGTGAAGAAAGTTATAGCGGAAAATTCACTTTCTGAAAGGCATGCAAGGGCAATTTTAAAACTGCCGGACTCGGCATCGCAATTAAAAGTGCTTAAAAATGTGTGCAGAAACAGATTGAATGTTTCCCAAACCGAGAGTGCAGTAGAAAAGTATCTTGCGGAAAATGTGAGAAAAAAACCGCAATCAAGAATAAAATCAGTTATGCAGATAAGACTTTTTGTAAACTCGCTTAATAAGGCTTTGGACACCGTAAGAAAATCAGGACTTAATATTGTTTCGGAAAAACAGGAAAATGACGACTTTGTAGAGTATTTAATAAGAATACCAAGAGCAAATTGACGAAAACAAAATATAGTGATAAAATAATCGGAGAATATTCCGATTATTTTTTTTAGGTGAAAGTATATGAAAAAAGTTTTAATGGCAGCGGTTTTCGGCATTTTAATTGTAATAATGCTGAACCTTAATAATTATAACTCAATGAAAGAAAAAACTATTTACTGTATGGATACTGTAGTTACAGTTAAAATTAAGGGCAGCAATGACGATTTGAAGGCAATAGAGAATATAATTATCAAATACGATGAAATGTTTAACGCCTATGATGAAAACAGCCAACTTTCACAAGTGAATAATGGAAAAAAAGAGATTTCTGATGAAATGGAAGAAATTTTGACCGATTGTTTAAGCCTTGCCAAAGAAACTGACGGGGCGTTTGACCCGACATTAAAACCTATTTCTGATCTTTGGGGAATATCCGAGGGAAAAACTGAAATACCTGATAAAACCGATATTGAAAAAGCACTTTCAAATACAGGGTACGAGGAAGTTAGACTTTCAGACGGAAAAATTAATCTTTCGGGAAGAAAACTTGATTTGGGCGGAGCGGTAAAAGGGTTTGTTACCGAAAAAATACGCACCGAAATTAAAAAAAGAGGAATAAAGAAAGCAATTATCGACCTTGGAGGAAATATATATGTTTTTAACACAAAAGGAGATGTTAAAGTCGGCGTTCAGGAACCGTTTTCGCAAAGGGGAAATGCACTTTTTACCATTCCCGTGAATGATACGGCGGTTGTAACATCAGGTCCGTACGAAAGGTATTTTGAAAAAAACGGGAAAATATATCATCATATTTTTGACAGGAAAACAGGATATCCGGCTGAGAGCGAAATTTCTTCGGTAACAGTTTTCGGAAACGGAACCAAGACCGATATACTGTCAACTGCAATACTTGTAATGGGAAAAGAGAAGGCAATCGATCTTTATAAAAAAAGGGGAGGTTTTGAATATGCCGTTGTAGAAAACAAAAACATTTATGCAACAGAGGGGATTTATGGGAAAATTACGGTTTTAAACGATGAATACAGGCTTTTTCCAATAAAATAACTCTAAAAATTTATTCATATGCTATTTACAAATTTTTGTGGCTGTGATATAATTAATTGATTTGATATTATATATAATTCCAATACAAAACGGAATGTGCTTCTGATTTTAAAAAGTCCGTCCCGTAGAGTGCGGAATATAAATACGGAAGGAGAAAAAATCTATGGCAAGAAAAATGAAAACTATGGATGGTAATAATGCCGCTGCTTGGGCGTCTTATGCCTTTACAGATGTTGCGGCAATTTACCCGATTACCCCTTCGTCAGTTATGGCTGAAGTAACGGATGAATGGGCAGTTGATAAGAAAAACAACATTTTCGGTCAGCCCGTAAAAGTTGTTGAAATGCAGTCTGAAGCAGGTGCGGCAGGTGCAGTTCACGGCTCTTTGGCAGCAGGTGCTTTAACAACCACTTACACTGCTTCACAGGGCTTACTTCTTATGATCCCGAATATGTATAAAATGGCAGGTGAGTTATTGCCTTCTGTTATTCATGTAAGTGCAAGATGCGTTGCTTCTCACGCACTTAACATTTTCGGCGACCACTCTGATGTTATGGCTTGTCGTCAGACAGGTTATGCAATGCTTTGCTCAAACAGTGCACAGGAAGTTATGGATCTCGGAGCAGTTGCACACCTTGCAGCAATTAAAGGCAAAGTACCGTTCCTTCACTTCTTTGACGGTTTCAGAACTTCACACGAAATCGACAAAATCGAAGTTTGGGATTATGAAGATTTAAAAGAAATGGTGGATATGGATGCAGTTAAAGAGTTCAGAAACAATGCTCTTAACCCTGAACATCCTGTTTTAAGAGGTTCTGCTCAGAACCCTGATATTTTCTTCCAGAACAGAGAAGCATGTAATGTATATTACAACAATGTTCCTGCTGTTGTTGAAGAATATATGAACAAAGTTAACGCAAAAATCGGTACAAACTACGGTCTTGTTAACTACTACGGTGCTCCCGATGCAGATAAAATTATCGTTGCAATGGGTTCAATCTGCGAAACAATTGAAGAAACAATTGATTATCTTACAGCAAAAGGCGAAAAAGTCGGACTTATCAAAGTTCATCTTTACAGACCTTTCCCTGTTGAAGCATTCCTTAAAGCGGTTCCTTCAACAGTTAAAAAGATTGCAGTTCTTGACAGAACAAAAGAACCCGGTTCAATCGGCGAACCTTTATATCTTGATGTTTGTGCTTGCTATGCAGGTAAAGAAAACGCTCCTATGATCGTAGGCGGCAGATTCGGTCTTGGTTCAAAAGACACAATTCCTGCTGATATTATCGCAACATACAGAAATCTCGATGCAAAAGAACCTGTTAAAGGCTTTACTCTTGCAATAGATGATGATGTTACAAATCTTTCACTTCCGAGAACAGAAAATCCGCACACTTCTGCAGAAGGCAACTCTGCTTGTAAGTTCTGGGGCTTAGGTTCTGACGGTACTGTTGGTGCAAACAAAGATTCAATTAAAATCATTGGTGACCATACCGACCTTTATGCTCAGGCATATTTTGCATACGATTCTAAAAAATCAGGTGGTATAACAGTATCTCACTTGAGATTTGGTAAGAAACCTATCAAATCTACATACCTTATCAACAAGGCAAACTTTGTTGCTTGCCACAATCCTTCGTATGTTGATAAATATGATATGGTAGAAGATTTGGTGCCGGGCGGCACGTTCCTTCTTAACTGTGCATGGGATGTAGACGAACTTTCAGAAAGACTTCCGGGCAAAATGAAGAGATATATTGCTGAAAACAATATTTCGCTTTACACCATTGACGCTATCGGAATTGCAAAAGAAATCGGACTCGGAAACAAAACATCAATTGTTTTACAGTCGGCATTCTTTAAACTTGCAAATGTTATTCCTTTTGAAGAAGCAGTTGAATATATGAAAGCCGCTGTTGTTAAGAAATTCAGCAAAAAAGGCGAAAAAATCGTTAATATGAACCATGAAGCAATCACAAAAGGTGCTGAAAATATTCATAAAATCGATGTTCCTGCTGAATGGAAGAACGCAGAAGATACTGTGAAAGTAGAAAAAGATGTTCCTGAATTCGTTAAAAATATTCTTGAACCTTGCAATGCTCAGGCAGGCGACAAACTTCCTGTTTCAACATTTAAAGATATGGTAGACGGTCATTTGCCGCAGGGTACTGCAGCATATGAAAAGAGAGGCATCGCTGTTGATGTTCCTGAGTGGGATGTTACGAAGTGTATTCAGTGTAACAAATGTTCAATCGTTTGTCCTCACGCTGCAATAAGACCTGTTGTAATGAACGAAGAAGAAGTTAAGAATGCTCCTTCAAATATGAAACATAAGAAGATGATTGGTAAAGGATTCGAAAATTATGAATTCGGCATCATCGTTTCAACACTTGACTGCTCAGGTTGCGGCAACTGTGCTAAGGTTTGTCCGGCAAAGGAAAATGCACTTGTTATGAAACCTATCGATTCGCAGATGGATCAGCAGCAGTGCTTTGATTACGGCGTTAAAGTTTCGGCTAAGAAAGATGTTCTTGAAACACCTATGAATGCTAAAAACTCACAGTTCCGTCAGCCGCTTCTCGAATTCTCGGGTGCTTGTGCAGGTTGCGGTGAAACACCGTATGCTAAGTTAATCACACAGGTTTGCGGTGATAGAGCATATATTTCAAACGCAACAGGATGTTCTTCAATCTGGGGCGGCTCTGCACCTTCAACACCTTATACTAAAAACTTCGAAGGCAAAGGTCCGGCTTGGGCTAACTCGCTGTTTGAAGATAACGCAGAACACGGTCTTGGTATGGCAGTTGCTGCAAAACAGTTAAGAGAAAGACTTAAAAATGAAATCCTTGCTATTGACTGTGCATCTGTAAAAGAAGCAGCAAATGCTTGGCTTGAAACTTATGAAGACGGCGATGCTAATAAAGAAGCAACAAAGGTTCTTGTTAAAGCATTGGAAGAATGCGGCTCAGATGAAGCAAAGAAAGTTCTTGATTATAAAGACTTCCTTTCAAAGAAGGCAGTTTGGATCTTTGGCGGCGACGGTTGGGCTTACGATATCGGATTTGGCGGTCTTGACCATGTACTTGCTTCAGGCGAAGATGTAAATGTTATGGTATTTGATACAGAAGTTTACTCAAATACAGGCGGTCAGGCTTCAAAATCAACTCCTACAGGTGCTGTTGCACAGTTTGCTGCAGGCGGTAAACCGATTAAGAAGAAAAACCTTGCTGAAATTGCGATGTCTTACGGTTATGTTTATGTTGCACAGGTTGCTTTGGGTTATGATAATGCTCAGACAGTTAAAGCAATCAAGGAAGCAGTTGAATATAAAGGTCCTTCACTTATTATCGGTTATGCTCCGTGTATCAACCATGGTATCAAAGGCGGTATGACAGATACTCAGAAAGTTATTGACAATGCTGTTAAAGCAGGTTATTGGCATACATTCAGATTTAATCCTTCACTTTATGAAGAAGGTAAGGCATTTACTCTTGATTCAAAAGATCCTACAGAATCATACAGAGACTTTATTATGAATGAAGTTCGTTACAGTTCACTTGCCCGTAAGTTCCCTGAAAGAGCAGAAGAACTCTTTACAGAAGCAGAAAAACAGGCAAAAGAAAAGTATGAACACCTTAAAAAATTGGGAGAACTTTACGACAATAAATAATAGCCTTTATTTATGCGGCGGAAACTTTGCGTTTCCGCCGCATTTTTAATATAAAACATTATTTGTATTTGTACCGTGATATTTTGGTTCCATACTTCATAAAATGAAATATCGGCGGTGAGAATATGGTTTTAAAAATAGAAAGAAAGTACTTTATAGCAATTATAATTTCTGTAGTCGCAGTTTTTTTGGTTACCGTTATAGGCGGCAATAAAAAAGAAGTTATAAACAATCTTCCCATAAGCGGAAAGGTTATTGTAGTTGATGCAGGTCACGGAGGATTTGATGGGGGAGCAGTTTCCAAAGACGGAATAAGCGAAAAAAATATAACGCTTTCGATTTCAAAATATTTAAAGAAATATCTTGAACAAAGTGGTGCAAAAGTAATTATGACAAGGTCAAGCGATACTGCTTTAAACAGTGACGATAGTGTAAAAATAAGACAAAAAAAGCGTTCTGATCTTTTAAAAAGGCGTGAAATTGCAAATACATCGGGCGGTGACGCATTTATAAGTATACATATTAATTTTTTCAGTGAGAGCAAATACAAGGGTGCCCAGGTTTTTTATGAGAGTAAAAATCCCGACAGTATGAAACTTGCCGCATCTGTTCAGGAGAAAATGATTGATGTGTTAGAGAAAGAAAACAAAAGAACAATTGCTAAAATTGCTGATAATAAGATCCTCTATCAGGATTTGAAGGTTCCGTCGATACTTGCAGAATGCGGATTTTTGTCAAATCCCGACGAGGCAATGCTCCTAAATACAGAAGAATACCGTGAAAAAGTGGCATACTCAATATATCTTGGAATACTTGAATATTTTTCAAAATAAAAAGCCGGAAAATTACCGGCTTTTCACTTTAAAACTTATTTTGTAATAATAACTGTCTGCGTTGGATCGTCCCAGTCAACTTTGCATTTAAAA
>CAKSDT010000049.1 GCA_934446135.1 uncultured Clostridia bacterium | reverse complement strand
ACCACATAATCACGATTATGTGGTATTTGCATTGTTAACAAGGAGGAATCTGATTATGGCAATTATTGATGTCATAAAATATGACGGCAATCCGGACGTGTTTGCCTGGAAATATCCGAACAGTGAATTGGGGACATGGACACAGCTGATAGTCAACGAATCACAAGAAGCTATCTTGGTAAAAGGCGGACGAGTTTGCGATGTTTTTGGTGCAGGAAGACATACATTAGATACTGCAAATATTCCTGTTTTAAATAAACTGATAAACCTTCCTTTTGGCGGCCGTTCACCGTTTACTGCGGAAGTGTGGTATATCAATAAAGTCTTTTCTTTAGATGTTAAGTGGGGTACTTCTACTCCGATTCAGTTACAAGACCCTAAATATAAGGTGTTTGTACCGGTACGAGCATTTGGGCAGTTTGGTATCCAAATCGAAGAATCTAAAAAGTTTTTATTAAAACTTGTCGGCACACTTCCTCAGTTTGATAAGGGAAGTATATTAAAATTCTTTCGCGGAGTGTATCTTACCAAAGCAAAGGACATTATCTCTTCATATTTGGTACATAAAAACATCAGCATACTGGAAATCAATGCATATCTTGATGAGATATCTGCATATTTGCAGGAAAAGATTTCACCGATGTTTGATGAATACGGAATAAAACTGGTTTCCTTTTTTGTTAACGACATAAATGTTCCGGAAGATGATGACGCAGTTATAAAGCTCAAAAAAGCTCTTGCAAAAAGAGCCGAAATGGACATTGTCGGTTACAGTTATCAGCAGGAACGCTCGTTTGATACCTTGGAGGGTGCAGCTACAAATCCTAATTCCATACAAGGCGGACTGATGGGGGCAGGTATTGGTTTGGGTATGGGAGTCGGTGTCGGCGGAACAATGGGGCAGCAGTTTGTAGGATTGACGCAGACACTGAATACGAACGATACAAAAGAATGTCCCAAATGTAAGGCACGAATCGGAGTAAATGAAAAATTCTGTAACCATTGCGGTTTTGACACCGACTCGCTTGACAGTGATAACAAAACAATAAAATGTTCATCTTGTAATGCAACAATAACTGAACATACAAAATTCTGCCCGGAGTGCGGTAAAAAGTATAATCCGTGTCATAATTGTAAAGCTGATCTGCCCGACGGTGCTGTATCTTGTCCTATGTGCGGCACCAAGGTTCCTCAGCCATGCCCAAATTGCGGAAGTATGTTAAACGTAAACAGCAAGTTTTGTCCTGAGTGCGGTTATTCATTAGTGAAAAAATGCAGCGGTTGCGGCAAAATAATAGGAGATGATACAAAATTTTGCCCTGAATGCGGGACTAAGATAGAGTAAATGGAGGGATAAAATATGCAAGAAAAATCGAAAGCCGTTATTTTGATTTGCGGAGCAACCTCAATAATTGTTACAATAACATTTTATTTGCTGACATTTGATAATATTTTTACAATCCCAATGAGATGGACTTCGCTGATTTTTTTAATATTTGCGGAAATCATCGGAACAGTAAAAGCCCTGAACATAAAAAAGTCAATATTCGGACTTGCAAGCATTATTGTCAGCCTTTTTCATTTAGGAATAGTTTTGGCTATATCAATCATATTTGTAAACACTTTTCCGTTGCTCATAAGAAAGTATGTTCTTTTAAATCTTCTTTTATTGAGTATTATGCTTGCTATTGATGTAATTGTTATTTACTTCGGCAAATATATAAGAAGCAAAAACAAAGTATTATCCGAAAATCAAGCAATTGCAGGCAGTTTGTACACAACTGCAATGGGTTTGGCAATTGAGTACAAAGAAAGTGATTATACCAAGGATTTGAACGAAATATGCGAACTGCTTAAATATTCGGATAACAGTGCGTTATCGGGTGATGAAGTTTTAATATCGGATATGTTTAAGGAATTGCGTAAGGCATTATCTGATAATGACGAAAGTGTTCCGGATAAAATATCAGCAATTAAAAAAGCTGTAAAATTGCATTCTTTGAAAATTAAAAGCACAAAAAGAGGAAGTTATTAAAATTCAGGAGGTAATTTAAAGTGAACGAAAAAGGTAAAATAAGTGGATTGTATTCGTGGCCGGTAATAATTTTAGCATTGTTTATTTTTTGGCCGGTAGGTATATTTTTAATAATAAAGCGTGTTTCTGTTGACAAGAAAGCTGCTATGAGTGTTGGAAAACTTATAAACATAATTGGCATATTGTCGTACTGCGTTGCCGGAATAGGAATTCTTGCTTGCCTAGGTGATGGATTTGGCTCGGATGATATAGGAATAATATTATTTTTTGGTATTGCCGGTTTTGCATTACAGAGAGTTTCTAAAAAAATCAAGAGAGAAGCTGAGGAAGTCAAAAAATATTTGTCTGTTATTGTAAACGGAAATGAAAAGCAGATTGATGTTATCGCTTCTTCAATGGGTAAAACTTACGATGTCGCTAAACAAGACATTCAAAAACTGATAACCAAAGGCTATTTAAAAAATGCTTACATAAATGAAGGCACAAGAGAAGTTGTCTTGCCAAATATTATCCAAGGTCAAACCGGTGATATGGCAAATACTGCTCCGAGCAGTGTTGAAACAAAAATAGTTACTTGTCCGTGCTGCGGTGCAAATAATACTGTAATGGGCGAAACCGGAGAATGTGAATACTGCGGATCGCCTTTAAAATGATGCTTAGGAGGAAAATAATATGTACAATTACAAAGTGGAAAATATCGTTATAAAGGCGGGGGTATTTACAGATGCACAAGACTTAATTCCTAAAAAGGTTCAGCCCTTGCTTGATATGGGAGCAAAGAAAGGATGGCGGCTGCATACTTTCACGCCTACAGTTTCGGCTAAAGGAATAAACATTTGTCTTGTTTGGGAGATTTGATTTTGAGGTGTTAATAAATGGTATCTTTAAAGTGTGCATCATGCGGAGCTCCTCTTTCTCAAAAAGAGGGGCTCAGTGTAGTAATTTGTGATTATTGCGGAACTGAAAATGCAATACACAACGGTAGTTCGGATTCTGCAAAAGTGGAATCAAAACAGATCGAAGATGTAATAATTGACACAATTCCTTGTATTGGCAATTCAATTTTTCAGAAGAAACTCTTTGTAGTTCACCGCACATATGCAGAAGTATTAGATAAAAAAACTAACGCTCTTGAATTACATATAAATTTTAGTGATATTGAACAATATGGAAAAACATTTATGTCAGAGGGTATGATGTGGTTTAAAATGAAAAATAGCAAAAAATATACAGTCAATTTTTGCATGAAGAATAAATACGATTTAGCAAAAAGTGCTCTTAACGGATTGATATAAATACCATTTCGAAAGGTAATAATGATATTATTCGATAGGAATTAACAATATTTTATTAATTTTTTCGTTGGCTTTATATGCCTTTGTTGATATTGTATGTGGCCATAGGTTTGTTATGCATACGGCTATCCAATATTGTATTATCACAATATTCTCTATTGATTTTAAAAACACCAAATATGTCATATAAGTGTAATGTTTTGGCTATAGGTTTACATAGAGAGGAAAAGTATTCATCGCTTTTTAAATACTTTTCTTGAAGGATTTCATACACGGCATCCACACCTTTTTCAAACATCTTAACTGAGTTACGCATAACTTCATAATATTGCTGTTCCTCTTGAGTGAAAATGGGTATTTCTAATTTGTCTTTATTAGAATTGTTATAACATTTAATCCAATCTTCAGCACCATCTATTATCATACCCATATATGGCATAAATGCAATGTAATAAGTGAATGATACTATATTATTTGTATTTGCAAATACAGTATATATTAACCGCAAGTCATTTCTTATCAGTTCCATTGCTTTGATTTGTATTATATTCATTGTTTTCCTCTAATCTCTTGTGATTCTCTCTGGCAAGCATTTTGATATACTAGATAGTTTGTTTATTGCTAATTGTCTTTAATTGGAATAATTACTTGTGTTATAAATTTGTGTGGGTCTTTGTGTTGGGGAGGGCCTTCAAGATAGATATGACGGCATTTGTCCCTGATAACTATGTTGTTGTCGTTTGCATATTTTACCAGCATATCTCTTATTTTTGGAAGTTCCTCATATGCTCCGTGATGATATGTGGATATTGCACGAAACCTCGCAATATTATATACATTTTCGCCTTTGCTTCCGTTTGGTATAGCGGCAGAAAAAGTAATATTGTAGGGTTCAGTAAAAGAACTCTCGGTAAAATACATTCGTTTTGTTGTATCAGTTCCGTAAATACGCATTGCTTCAAGTGCAGTGTCTCTTAACATCAGACTTTTTTCTGAAACTGAAACGGAAATGCATGTTCGGCTATATACAGTTTGAGGTTCGACTGTTATTATGCTGATTTTATTTTGGTTTTTGTTGGTCCGTTCGTAAAGTTTCTCAATATTCAAATTAAGTTCGTCACGCATTACTTCCAAACGCTTAATAAGAGGCTGCAAGTCGGTTTCGTCATTAAAATAATCTCGTATTTCATCAAGAGAAAGTCCCAAATTCTGAAAAATTCGAATAGTTCGGATTTGTGTGAAGGTATCTATGGTGTAATATCTGTTCCCTGTATATCCATCCTTATGGTCCGGTTTTATCAGACCTTTAGATTCATAATTAAGTATAATTTTTCTTGTAATTCCTATAGATTTTGCAATTTCTCCTATTGAAAACATTTTATTATTTTTTTTCATAATAACAACCTCTGCTTATTCGCAAAAATCCTTGCATCGTACATTAATGGACGGTGTATAATGATTGTAGCATATAATGTTTTGTGCGTCAAGATTTTTGGGAGGTGACTTAATCTGAATTTTAGGAGTTATTGCGAAAAGGAAAATAAGTTGTATCTTCTCGACGAATGGGATGAAAATAAAAATACTAATGTTATGCCGGAAACCATTAATCATACCAGCAGTTCGCTGATATGGTGGAAATGTGAAAAGGGGCATATGTGGCGTACACAATTGAAAAGCCGTTCAACCAGTTTAACAAGATGTCCTGTCTGTAATCAAGAACGGTTGGAGAAAATCAGAAAAAGCAGATTAAAATAATTTTAGTTGTTGTTTTAAACGGTTCTACCTCAGGTGCTTTGAACTATTATAATAACATAGGCACGCTTATTATGGATATTGATTCTGAAGCCTATGTAAAAACTTATGTTACAGACATACTATTCGGCAATAAACACATATTCGGGCCAAACATAGTATTTTGAAGCAAAATGACCTTGTCTTACAAGAGACTAAAACAAGATATGATATTTGACATGATAAGAAGAATATGGTAAAACAGAAAAGATGAAAGGAGAGTCGGATTTGTGGCTTCATTGTTAGGTTTCCTTGAGGTTATACTTATAGTGATATCTGTTTCACTGTTGTTATATCTTGTTATAAAAAAGGCGATTAAAGACGCACTCAAAGAAAGAAAATAATTTTGTAAAAAGTATCTGCTGTATGCGGATACTTTTTTTGTATTGACATAATGAAATAGAAATGTTACAATAACACTAGATATATAACATATGATATATAAAAGGGGTGATTATGTGCCGCCTAAGAATAAGTTTTCAAGGCAACAGATGATAGATACAAGCGTTAATATAGTAAGGAAGGATGGTATAGGTGGACTTACAGCCCGTGCAATAGCAAAAAAACTCGGTGTTTCAACGCAACCGGTTTTTACTTATTTTTCAACCATGGACGATGTAAGAAAAGAAGTGAAACATTCAGCGAGATTTGTATATGACAAATATGTATCGGAGGGGCTTAAAGAAAAAATACCGTTTTTCGGGTTTGGTATGGCATACATTAGTTTTGCAAAGAACGAGCCTGAACTTTATAAACTGCTTTTTCTTAATTCGGATAATTCTGATGTAAATGAAACGATGGCAGAACTTAGACATTCCCAGGATTTAATAAGGGAATCGCTTATGAAAATTTATAGGATTGATGAAAAAACCGCTGACAGATATTTTCGTGATATGTGGCTTACTATACACAGCATCGCGACACTTTGCGTAACTTCTGCGTGTCCATATTCTGAAGAAGAAATAGGTGAGATATTGACAGGCTTCAGTGTAAGCATATTAAGGTCAATAAAAGAAATACCCGGCTTTGTTAATGGTAAATATAATAGTTATGATATTTTTAAATGCCTGGTAACGGACGGGTATTACAACAATAATAATTAAGGGGAGGAAAATGTAATGAAAAAAATATTTGGCGTTATTTTAGGTGCGGTTTTAATTGCGGTAGGCATTATTTTTGCACTTGAGGAGTTAGGCATATCGCATTTTAATTTTTCATTTGCCGGTTGGTGGACGGTGTTTATTATTCTGCCAAGTTTGTACGGTCTTGTTACAAGTAAGGACAAAACCGGAAATCTTATACTTTTACTTGTAGGTGTATATTTGCTTCTTGCAGCAAGAAACATAATAGACTATTCCGCCGCCTGGAAACTTTTGCTGCCTGCAGTTATAGTTGTTGTCGGAATTAAACTTATTATAAAAACGGTAATGGGTGAAAATGAACCGACTGCGGTAGAGAATTTAAACGAAAATTCAGAATGTGTGACAATATTCGGTACGAAGGAAGAAGACTATTCGGGAAAAGACATAAAGGCATTAAAAGTCGGTGCTCTTTTCGGGGGTACAAAATGCAATCTTACTAACACAAATTTTGATGAAACAAGCCATATAGATTTGTTTTGTATGTTTGGCGGTGCTGATATTGTTATACCTAAAAATGTTCAGATTAAGGTTAATGCGTTTTGTCTTTTCGGCGGAATAACAGATAAAAGAGTTGTGGGTGAAAACATAGAAAAAACTGCTACGGTCACAATAAACGGTTTTTGTATGTTTGGCGGTGCAGAGATAATATAGCAGGAGAAGGATATGGAATACATAAAAGTTACAAAGGACAATATTGAAAAAGAGCACATATGCTGTGCAATTTCAAACAATAAAGATATACAGGTTTCTTCAAAAAAAGAATGGCTTTCAGAAAGATTTGACGATGGACTTGTCTTATAAGAGTGTTGAGCGGGGGAAATGTTTTATAGAGCATATTCCTGCCGAGAATGCGTGGTTTCCTATTAATGCAGACGGGTATATGCACATAAACTGCCTTTGGGTATCAGGTTCATTTAAAGGAAACGGATATTCAAATGATTTGCTTAGTTATGCAATTTCAGATGCAAAAGAAAAAGGCAGGAAAGGTCTTTGTATTTTGTCTTCTGCCTAAAAAAGAGGTTTTTTAGCAGACCCTAAGTTTTTAACTTATTGCACAAAATGCACCGGCTCTGGTTACAACATATGCCTTATTTTACAATGGCAAATATGTTACAAACGAAATTTTATCTGACAAGAAATTTTTGAAACTTATAAATAACTCTTGACAAGTGAACGACTGTTTACTATAATATCGGTGAACAGTCGTTCACTATGTTTTAGGAGGTTTATATGATCAATACTAAAGAAAGAATTCTGACAGTTTCTCTTGAACTTTTTGCAAAGGAAGGCTATGAGGCTGTATCTGTAAGTGATATTGCGAGTAAACTTGGGATAACTAAAAGTGCACTGTATAAGCATTATAAAAATAAAAGAGATATATTTGACAGCATTCTTGAGAAAATGTATCAGATTGACAGTGAAAATTCAAAGAAATCAAAAGTTCCTGAGCAAACATACGAAAATAGGCCGGATTCATATAATAATGTATCCTTAATGATAAGCAATGGGATTTTGAAAGATGGCAGTCCGATGCAACTTGCGGTTGAGTTTTATTCTCCGTTCTATCTTTTGATTAATTTATATGATTCCTTTAACAATAAGGATATACTTTTAAATGCTATGAAGGATCATATAGAAAGTTTTATCAGAGAAAAGAGGGTTTCTCATGATGAATGATGAGAATTATGCAAGGGTTATATCTCAGGAAAAGGGCATATATACAGTAACAAGTGAACATGGCGAACAATTGGCTGAGGTGTCGGGAAAATTGAGGTTTGAAGCAAGGGATCCGGCAGACTTTCCGGCAGTGGGTGATTTTGTGAAAACTGATGGTGTATTTCCCAATCGTGCGGTTATACACAGTGTTTTGCCGAGAAAAACCGTTTTCATACGGAAGGCGGCCGGGAGAAATGCACAACGGCAGGTAGTTGCCGTAAATATAGATACAGTTTTTATATGTATGTCTTTAAACAATGATTTTAATATAAAAAGGCTCGAACGCTATCTTGCAGTTTCATGGGAAAGCGGGGCGACGCCTGTAATTGTTCTTACAAAAACAGATTTGTGCGATGATTTGAATAAGTATGTGATTGATGTTAAGTCGATTGCATTTGGTGTGGATATTGTCGGGGTGACCGTTTCTGAACCTGATAGTTACAAAAAACTGTTTAACTATATTAACAAAGGAGAAACTGCAGCATTTATAGGTTCATCCGGCGTGGGTAAGTCAACACTTATAAATAAACTTTTGGGAAGAGAAAAACTTGCAACAAACGGACTTAGGAACGATGATAAAGGCAGGCATACAACAACAAAAAGGCAATTATTCGAACTTGAAAACGGCGGTATGGTAATAGACACTCCCGGAATGAGAGAACTTGGTCTATGGAATGCAGAAAAAGGACTTGACAGGTCATTTTCAGATATAGAGAGTTTTGTAAGACAATGCAGATTTTCAAATTGTAACCATGAGGGTGAACCGGGGTGTGCTATAAAAAGGGCAATACTTGAAGGAGAACTTTCTGTTGAGCGATGGGCGTCTTATTTAAAACTAAAAAGTGAAAACAGTTATTCAGAAAACAAAGAAGAATTTATCTCACAAAAAAAGAAAAAGTTTAAACAAATTGCAAAAATAAACAGGAAAAGAGGGAAATAAGGTGGAATATATTAAGAGTAAGAAGTATGATATTCCGGAGTTGCAGGCAAAAATTATGGGACCTAATCCTGTAAAATTAGAGGAAGAACTTTTAATTGACAATAAAATTCCCGAAAATGCTATTGTATGTGATTTGGGGAGCGGACAGGGACTTACAAGTGTATTTCTTGCAGAAGAATATGGGTTTACCGTATATGCAGCAGACTTGTGGAGCGATCCTAATGAAAATCAGAGGTTTTTTGACAGTCTGGGGATAAGCAGGGAAAAACTGATACCTGTAAAGGCAGATGCCGAAAATCTGCCATTTGAAAAAAATTTTTTTGATGGAGTTGTAAGTACTGACTCTTATAACTATTTCGGCCGTGATGAAAACTATCTTGATGATAAACTTTTACCGTTTGTCAAAAGCGGCGGTTACATATATATTGCAATTCCGGGCATGAAAGAAGACTGTCATGATAATCATCCAAAAGAACTTTTACTTTCCTGGTCGCCCCAACAACTTGAGTATATGCACGATGTTAAATATTGGAAAAGAATGGTAGGTCGTTGTAAAGATGCTGAAGTAATAAGTGTGACGGAAATGGAAAGCAACGAAGAGGTCTGGAAAGATTGGATTGTTCAAGAAAACGAATATGCAAGAGGTGACAGAAAGGCAATAGAAGCAGGCGGCGGAAGATATCTTGATTTTATTTCGATAGTACTTAGAAAAAAATAGTTTTAAGGCAGTGATAATATGAATATAACTTTAATAAAAGCAACTAAGAGAAAAAACAGCAGTACATATAACGGAGCCCAATATTTAATTTCAAAAATTTCCGATGTTGAAAATGTTTTTGAATTTACTTTGCCCGAAGATATGCCTCATATCTGCAAGGGGTGTTATTTATGTCTTAGCGGAAAAGAAGACAAGTGCGGAGGGGCAGAGTTTCTAAAACCTATTAATGATGCTTTTGAAAAATCGCAACTTGTCATATTCTGCAGTCCCGTGTGGTGCTTTCATACTCCCGGGCAAATAAAATCGTTTTTGGATCATTACGGTTACAGATGGCTTGTTCACCGTCCGAATTTTGATATGATTAATAAACAAGCGGTGGTAATAACAACTGCGGGCGGGGGCGGTCTTAAATCAACTGCAATAGATATAAAAGACAGGATGGAGTATTGGGGAGTTGCGAGAACACATGTTGTAACACAGTCAGTGTGGCAATATTCCTGGAGTGATATGCCTGAGAAATTTAAGAAAGATTTCAAAAGTAAACTGGATAAAACAGCAGTTAAGGTATGCAAATTTTCCCGTAATCTTAGGCCGTCACTTAAAGTTAAATTGCTTTATAAGATGTTTTCAAAACTGCATTTGAATGATAAAATGTGGGAAATTGATAACGATTATTGGAAACAACATAAAAATATAATTAGATTTTAACATTATTACAGTAGGTGATTTAATGAAAAACGAGATTTATGCTGATTGGAACCCTTGGCATGGATGTACAAAAATCAGTCCAGGATGTAAATACTGCTATGTTTACAGACAGGACGAAATGTACGGCTCGGAGATTTCAAGCAGTATATGCAGAAAAACAGGAAATTTTAATTTGCCCATAAAGAAGAAAAGGGACGGAACTTACAAAATACGGTCGGGGAAAATTGTATTTACTTGTTTTACATCAGATTTTTTACTTGAGGATGCTGATCCTTGGCGGCAGAAATGCTGGGAAATGATAAAACTTCGCTCGGATTGTAATTTTTGTTTTTTCACTAAGAGAATAACAAGATTTGAAAAATGTTTGCCGTCCGATTGGGGTGATGGTTATAACAATGTTATAGTAGGATGCACGGTTGAAAATCAGGAAATGGCTGAGTTAAGACTGCCGGTATTCAATTCACTTCCGATAAAACATAAGTCGATAATTGTTGCTCCGATTATTGAAAAAATGAATATTGAAAAATATCTTAATAACAGTATTGAAGAAGTGTCGGTTGGCGGCGAATCCGGATATAATGCAAGGGTTTGTGATTACCGATGGGTCTTAGATATAAGAGAACAGTGTATTAGAAACGATATATCATTCAGGTTTCACCAGACGGGGGCAAAACTTTTAAAAGACGGAAAACTTTACCGAGTAAAGAGAAAATATCAGATTTCACAGGCGGAAAAAGCAGGTATAGATTATAATGTAAGAATCTGATTTTAACCTTGATATTTTAATTTAAGTGTGATATAATGTGCCGGTTATGGTATTTGTTAAAAAATTTTTGAAATAAGGAGAATCAGTATGAAAAAAATTGTTGCAATGGTACTTACACTTTTAATGGGGATTTCGGTTTTAACAGCATGCGGAAGCGATCCTGTTACGGATGATTTTGAAAAGTTTCTTAATACGGATATGGTATCTGTAAACCAAAACTATGAAACAATCAAAACAGAATCCGCAAATCTCGGAGACCTTGAATCAGCAGAAGATATTATTAACCAAATTGATAATAAAATTCTGCCTGTAATTCAGGATTCTGTTGATAAACTTGCTGAAATTAATCCGGAAACAGATGAAGTAAAACAAATTAAAGGAAAATATGAAGCAGTTATGGCAGCATATAAGGAAGGTTATGAAAAGATGTCTAAGGCTCTCAAAGATGATGATGAAGCCTTGGTTAATGAAGGAACAGCAAAAATTGAAAAAGGTATAAGTCTTCTTGATGATTATAATAAGGCACTCGAAAAGTTGGCTGAAGAAAAAGGAATGGCAATAGAATATTAATTTCGAATTTTAAATAACAGTTGAATTACAGACCCTTTTATGATATAATTTGTAAGGGTTTAAAGCCCGTATAATTTACGGGCTTTTAATTTATAAAACAGAAAAGGAGAGGTAAAATTATGATTATTGCTTTGATAATTGTAGTAGTTTTAATTGTTTTGTGGTTTATTTCCGCACAAAGAAAATTGGTTGCTTTGGATGAAAACATCAATAATGCTATGAGTCAGATTGGTGTGCAGTTGTCATCAAGGTGGGATGCACTTACTGCACTTTTAGATCTTACAAAAGGTTATGCAAAACATGAGTATGAAACTCTTTCTGAAACTATTAAAATGCGTTCAAGCATTACAGTAAAGAGTAGTGCAGCCGATGTTAATAATCAGGAAAATATTCTTACTGAAGCAATGGGTAAAATTATGGCAGTTGCTGAAAGTTATCCGGAGTTAAAGGCAAATGAAAATTATATTAAAACAATGGACAGCGTAAACGCTTATGAAAAAAGTGTTCGTCAGTCAAGGCTTATTTATAATGATTCTGTTACCAAATTAAACCGTTCAATAAGAATGTTCCCGACATCAATTGCAGCAGGAATACTTAATATAACAAGCCGTGACTATCTTGAAACACCTGAGAACAAATCAGATATGCCTAGTATGAAATGAGGAGTAGAATAATGAAGCAAATAAAGCAAGTGATATTTGTTTTAATATTTGTTTTTATACTTTCGCTGTCGTCGGCGGCATATGCAAACAATGTGTCCGAAATCGATATTGATGTCAAAATTAATCCTGACGGTTCGGCAAAAATTTTTCAGACATGGACCGGTACTTTTGATGATGGGACGGAAAATTATATTCCAATAAACACATCGGACATAGGTATTGAGGATTTCACAGTTTCCGACCAAAACGGTGAATATGAGTACATAGATGTGTGGAATATTGATGCGGATTTTAACTCAAAAAAGAGTAAATGCGGTATAAATTATACAGATGACGGCGTAGAACTTTGTTTCGGAATAACACAGTATGGCAAAAATACTTATAAAATCGGGTATACGGTTACAGAGTTTATAAAAGGTTATTCTGATTATGACGGAACAAACTTTATGTTTATAAATCCCGATCTGTCGACATTTCCAACAAAGGGAAATATAAATATTTCTCTGTATCCATTGGGACAGACATCATTTTCAGAAAAGGACAGACAACTTCTGAGTCTG
>CAKSDT010000048.1 GCA_934446135.1 uncultured Clostridia bacterium | reverse complement strand
AGTCTGCGTTCAACTCTGTACTGAAATAGAGGTATTTTTCCATAGGACATGGGTTCATGGATATTATGTTAATAAATCAATCTACTCTTAAATATCACAATCGTAATATTTATGACAAACTCGGCGTTTCATCGAAAAAACAATTGCTGCACTATGCGTCACTTTATAAAAACACAAATTAAAAAAGTTTGTATTTTAAAGGAGGTGTTTTTCACACCTCCTTCAGTATTATCATATTTTTGTCAAGATGCTTTCATTAAAGAAGTTTTGCACAGTTTCCGGCGAGACCGAATAAAATTCGTCATCTGCTGTAACGCAGACACCCTCCTGGCATTTGCCCATACAAAACACTCCTGAAAGTTCAACTTTTTCAGAAACATTGTGTTCCGAAATCAGTTTTTGCAGTTCCTCAACCACCTGTCTCGATCCTTTCAGATGGCATGACGAACCTATACATACAGTTATTTTCATAACATCACCCCTGTTTTTATTACTCATAGTCAACAACATTTATCCATGAATTCAAAAACTCTCTTTCTTTTTCATTTCCTTTAACTGTCTGCGATGCTGCAACTATCGGCATCCATTTCTGAACATATTTTTCTTCGGTTTTGCTTTTCTCGCAGAATAGTTCGAGATATTTTTTTGCCCCGTTTATATCACCGTTTAACCAAAACAAAAGATAAGTTCTTGCGGCATCTGCAGAGGCATTTCCCTTTGTGGCGTGTGACCAATCGAGTATATAATGTTCTCCGGTTTCTGTAATAATAATGTTTGACGGATTAAAATCACCGTGACAGAGTTTGTCGTGATTCGGCATTGCTTCAAGTCTGGTATGAAGGTCATATCTTACAGTTGCCGAAAGATTTGTAAGGTTGATTTTCCTATCCATTTTATCTTTAAGTTTTACCAGCATATCGCACTTTTTACTGTGCATTTCAAGTTGAATATCAACAAAAAGATTCATATATTCATCTTTTTTATCAGGATTTTCTTCCATCAACTGAGAAAGGGTTTTTCCCTTAATATAATCCAAAATTATTGCCCATTTCCCGTCAATCATATTAATTCCCTGAATTTTGGGAATATTAAGACCTGTTTCTTCCACTCTCGCCTGATTAAGTGCTTCATTCAAAATATCTGCTTTTTTGTAACTTTCACCAAATACTTTCATACACATATCGCCGTCACGATAAACTGTTTTATCATTTCTGACTGCAATTATTCTGTCGAGTTTCATAAAATTCCCCCTTACATTCTATTCTTATTTTCTGCGTCACGATAAATCTGTTTAAAGTCGTGAGCGTCTTTTTCAATTGTTGCATCTTCAACACTTTCAGAAATTTCTTTGTACGGTCTTCCATAATATGCGTTAAGGTACATTTCCTTAATTTCACTCATAAGAGGATATCTTGGGTTTGCTCCCGTGCATTGGTCATCAAATGCCTGTTCTGTCATTTCGTCAAGACGGGTTAAGAAATCCTGTTCATCAATTCCGTAATCTTTTATTGTCTTTTTAATACCCACTCTTTCTTTAAGGTCATTTACTGCTTTAACAAGGCTTTCCAATTTTTCATAATCATTATTGCCGGAAAGTCCGAGTGCATCGGCTACTTCTCCGTAACGGGCAAGAGTGTGGGGATGGTCATATTGCGAAAATGTTCCCATTTTTACCGGGGTTTCCGAAGCATTAAATCTCAGCACCTGTTCAATCATAAGTGCGTTTGCAACACCATGCGGCAAGTGATGAAATGCTCCGAGTTTATGTGCCATTGAGTGGCAAACACCTAAAAATGCGTTTGCAAAAGCCATACCTGCCATTGTTGCGGCATTTGCCATTTTTTCTCTTGCCTCAATATCATTTTGTCCGTCATCATATGCTCTCGGCAAATACTTAAAAATAGTTTGGAGAGACTGTTTTGCAAGTCCGTCTGTATAGTCAGTTGCCATAACAGATGCGTAAGCCTCAAGTGCATGGGTAACTGCATCGATACCCGATGCTGCAGTAAGCCCCTTTGGTGCTGAAAGGTGAAAATCAGTATCAATTATTGCCATTTTAGGAAGAAGTTCATAATCTGCAAGAGGATATTTCACCCCTGTTTTTTCATCTGTTATAACTGCAAATGGTGTAACCTCGGAACCTGTACCGGCAGATGTCGGAATTGCAACAAAATATGCTTTCTCACCCATTTTCGGGAAAGTGTAAACTCTTTTTCTTATATCAATGAAACGCATTGCCATATCCATAAAATCAGCCTCGGGATGTTCATATAACACCCACATAATTTTTCCTGCATCCATTGCACTTCCGCCGCCAAGGGCAATTATTACATCCGGTTTAAATGCTCTCATTTGCTTTGCACCTTCTAAAGCACAACCAAGTGTCGGATCGGGCAAAACATCTGAAAATGTTGTATGAACAATTCCCATTTCATCAAGTTTATCTGTTATCGGTTTTGTATAACCGTTACTGTATAAGAAACTGTCTGTTACTATAAACGCTCTCTTTTTATCCATTACATTTTTCAATTCATCAAGTGCAACAGGCAGGCATCCTCTTTTTATATAAACCTTTTCAGGTGCTCTGAACCAAAGCATATTCTCCCTTCTTTCCGCAACAGTTTTAATATTGATAAGATGTTTTACACCAACATTTTCCGATACTGAATTTCCTCCCCAACTTCCGCATCCCAATGTAAGGGACGGTGCAAGTTTAAAGTTATATAAATCCCCGATACCGCCATGCGATGAAGGTGTATTAACAAGTATGCGGCAGGTTTTCATTCTGCTTGAAAATTCATTTAATTTTTCTGTTTCGGTAACAGCATTAAGATATATTGAAGATGTATGTCCGTATCCGCCGTCCGCGATAAGTTTTTCGGCTTTGTCAAATGCGTCCTCTATATCTTCTGCTTTATACATTGCAAGTACAGGTGAAAGTTTTTCATGGGCAAATTCTTCTTTTAGGTCAACAGACTCAACCTCGCCTATTAATATTTTGGTTGAAAGAGGAACCGTAACGCCGGCAAGAGATGCAATCTTATGTGCAGACTGTCCTACTATTTTTGCATTTAATGCACCGTTTATAAGAATAGTTTTTCTCACTTTTTCAGTTTCCCTTTTGTCAAGGAAATAACATCCTCTGTCCGAAAACTCCTGTTTTACTGCATCATAAATATTTTTATGAACTATAACGGACTGCTCTGAGGCACAAATCATTCCGTTATCGAAAGTTTTTGAATGAATAATAGAATTTACAGCAAGTAAAATATCAGCGGTTTCATCAATAATTGCGGGTGTGTTTCCGGCACCTACACCTATCGCCGGTTTTCCGCTTGAATATGCGGCTTTAACCATACCCGGTCCGCCGGTTGCAAGAATAATGTCTGCCTCTTTCATAAGAATATTTGTAAGTTCAAGTCCCGGAACATCAATCCAGTTAATAATGCCTTCCGGAGCACCGGCTTTAACCGCCGCCTCAAGAACAACTCTTGCTGCTTCAATAGTACTGTTTTTTGCTCTCGGATGAGGAGAAATCAATATTGCATTTCTTGTTTTTAGTGCTATAAGAGATTTAAAAATTGCCGTCGATGTCGGGTTTGTTGTCGGAATAACTGCGGCAATTACACCGATAGGTTCTGCTATTTTCTTAATTCCGTATGCTTTATCTTCTTCAATGACACCGCAGGTTTTTGTATTTTTATATGCGTTATAAATATATTCGGCAGCATAATTGTTTTTAATAACTTTGTCTTCCACTACACCCATTCCCGTTTCGGAAACTGCAAGTTTTGCAAGGGGTATTCTCTGCTTATTTGCCGCAGAAGCCGCTGCAAGAAAAATTCTGTCAACTTGTTCCTGTGAGTATGTGGCAAACACTCTCTGTGCCTCTCTTATCTTTTCAAGAGCCTCATAAAGTGCCTCATTTGAATCAATAATTTTTCTGTTATTGTCCATTATATTAGCCTCCCTGTTCCCCTAGAGTTTTTACTTCAATAAGAGTGTAACATAATATTTTAATGTTTGGAATTGTTTTTATTACATATCGGTAATATATTTATCGATATAGCACGGTTAAAAATAAAACAGGCATATTATATGCCTGTCAGAAACTTTTTTTCATTATAATATTTCCTTCAAAATCTTTCCAAATAAATTCCCTGTTTTCATAAATCATATATCCGTTATGAGAATTTTCTTTGGGAATTGAAACCGAACCGGGATTCATAAAAACAAAGCCGTCTTTTTCTCTCATATACGGAATATGAGTATGTCCGTAAAGAAGAATATCTCCTTCTGTCATAGGAAGAATATTATTTTCGTTATAAATATGCCCGTGTGTTGCGTAAACTGTCAGTCCGTCAAGGTTCAAAAGTGCATATTCGGCAAGGCAAGGAAATTTCAAAACCATTTGATCCACTTCTGCTTCGCAATTTCCCCTTACGCACAAAATTTTTCGGTTTATTGAATTTAAAAGTTCAATAACTTTCTTGGGTTCATACTCTTTAGGCAAATCGTTTCTTGGCCCATGGTACAAAACATCTCCCAGAATCAAAAGTTTATCGGCATTTTCCCGTTCAAAACATTCGGTCATTTTTTTACAGTAATAATATGAGCCGTGAATGTCCGAGGCAATCATTAGTTTCATTTTTTAAATCCTTTCAAAAAAGTTCTCTTTTTGATTTACAAAGTTCGGAAATAAATATATTGTCAAGTTCGCTTAGTCTATAATCATTCTTGTAAATAATTACATCTTTGTAAACATTTTTATTTTCACTGCAGTTTTTCTGAACAAGCCCGTATTTATCAAGTAAGTTCCGCGGAACAGGCGAAACCCACATAAATGTTTCGGGGTTTTGAGAAAGAATTTCAAATTGACTTGCTCTTTCGAACACAACAATACGCCTTTTGCTGCTCTCATTCATTCCGTCTTTTTTAATTTTTGAGAACGGAAGAGTAGGAATATTCGAATCAGCATGAACAATTTCTGTATAATCTTTAAGGTCGGAAAACACTACATCCTCATATGATGCAAGTTTGCTTTCTTTATTAACAAGTAAATTATAACAAAACTCCGTCACCATTTCATAGTTAAAGCCTTTCTCCTCAAGCATTTCCTTATAATATTTATCAAACCTTTCCTCATATCTTATTATTCCCAGTTTGAAATCGGACTCTAATATGTTTTTTATAACCTTTTCTGAACTTGTTTCTTCATAAATAATTTCTGCTTCGTCTGTATCATTAAGTGACATAGAAAACTTTGAAAATGCTTCCGAAATATAACTTGCTCTCGGAACAGAAACAGAAAACACTTTTTTATCAAACGACTCTTTTTTAAAAATTCCTTCTACTTCATCAACCTGTTTTAGAATATTGTTTGCATATCTTAAAAATATTTCTCCTTCGGGGGTAAGTTCCATACCTTTTGAACTTCTGGCAAAAATACTTACTCCTAAAGACGCCTCAAGTTCTTTTATGGCACGGCTTAAATTAGGCTGATTCATTAACAAAGCCTCAGCCGCCTTATTTATAGAACCGCATTTTGCTACTTCAACCGCATATTTTAAATGAAGTATGTTCATATTATCCCCCTTAATATAATACTGCTACATCAGTTTTGGGTCGTAAACCGCTCTTTCACCGCCGACAAATTTTAATCTCGAACGGGCTGCTGTTACATTTGCTTCTCCGATTTTATTATTTTCAAGTTTAACAGGGACAACAACCGGTGCAATGTGCATACCTATTAATGTACCGCCGATATCCATACCGGCTCTTGCCGAAATATATTCAACCGTAACGGGGTGCTCAAAATTTTTGTATGCAATTGTTGCAAACGAGCCGCCCGCCTTAGGCTGAGGAACAGCGTTTACCATCGGAAATCCAAAAGTAAGTGCCGCATCTCTTTCAATAACAACCGCCCTGTTCAAATGTTCGCAGCACTGTGCTGCAAGGTATATTCCACGCTCATTTAAAACTTCATATATGCCTGCAAATATTTCCTTTGCAGCGTCAGGGCTTGAATCTGTACCTATTGCTGCTCCCAAAGTTTCACTTGTTGAACAACCGACTACAAAAACCTCGCCCGGTTCTATTTTTGATTTTTCAAGCACTTCTCTTACCGCAAGAACTGCTTGTTCTTTTAAATTTTCATACATATTTAATCACCAACTTTAATTTTACCATAATTTCTATTAAAATTCAACAGTTAAAGCAACATTTTAAGTTCCTTAAAGTTATAAATATGCAAAATAAAGGAGAACTGTATTCACAGTCCCCCCTTATTTATTATTTTGTTGGTTTCTTTGGCAATTCAGAATCCTTAATTTTTGACGGTCTGATTTTTACCGTACCGTTTGCTTTGTTAAGTAAGAACTGCATTCCGCCGTCATCTTCTATGATATTTTCGGTGTCAATCTTGTTTACGACTTCTTTGCCGTCAACCCTCATAAACACCCACATACCTTCGTCACAGTAAATGTTGCCTATTTCAACTTCCTGCCACACACCGGGTTTGATTTCATCGCCCAACGAACCCTCATGTAAAAATCCGACTCTTGTACCCGAAATAACCTTTTGGCATTCCATACGGCCAGGCTGCATCACAAAGAAGTATCTTGACTTAACATCAAAATCATATGTCGGTGTTATACCCCACCAACTGTTTAAACCCTCCTGCCACATCTGGAAACGGTACATTTTTCCGTAACTTGTGTTTTCAACGCTTATTGCGTGAGGATTTCCCGAATTAGGTGTTAAAACAAGTTCGCCTGCCTCATTGTTTTCTGCCGTCATACTGCCTGTCAGTTTCCAATTCTCTGCTTTAAGGTCTAAATCAATATATTCATATTTTTCAGATTTCTTCGCATCAAAAATTGCACTTTTAACTTTTTCCGTCATTGCTTCCGTATCGGCTGTACTATGGTTTGTTTTTGTAAATTCAACTGCTTCATCTTTTATTTTTTTCAAAGCAGCAACTTCTTTTTCACCATAACATCTTTGACTTGCCGTATTTATTATTGTTGTTGCAATGTCAATTTTCGAGGATAAAACTCCATAATCCGATTTTATGTACTTTGCTGCTTCATCATCTGTCATTGCAGTAAACGAGAATACATCTGATTCAAAAGGCGTTTGGTCGATTGATTCGGCCGATGTATATGCCTTAACCTTCCAGTAATATGTCTGACCTGCTTCCGGAAGATCTAATGTTAAGTATTCTTTATTAAGTGTTTCTTTATGAACAACATTTTTAAACTCCTTATCTGTTGAAAGAACAAAATCATAGTCTGTTGCCATAAAAAGATCTGACCACTTAAAATCTACTTTTTTCGTGTAAACCTCTGCCTTTTTTCCGTTTCTCGGTGAAATGGCTTTAATTCCGCCAAACATACCGAGTTTTGCTTCTCTGTCCAATTTTTCTGTAAGGATTCTCATATTCTTAATGTCAGGAACTTTGAATCCGGGAACTTTTTCAAATACTTCATTATTATTAAATTCAATTTTGTCTTTTGAAACAGTTACATATCCGTTATTTTCGGGAACCACCAGATTATTTCCAATAATCGAACGCTTTGCGGCATAATCTGTAAGACCGATTGAGCCTGCATTTACACTTACATTGTTTGCAAGATAGTGGTCTTGAGTTCCTCTCATTGTTACTTCAAATTCATTACCCAAATATTCCCCGCCGTTTTCTTTCCATTGAGATACGAGACTCCTTAAATCGGCAAAGAACTGTTTATAATACGGCATTCTTTCATCCCATGTGGGAGTCGTATTAAAATCAGAATTCTGATTTAAGATAGTACCCATATAACTTTGTGTTGCACCTTTATCCATATTGTGCATAAAGATTTCCGATATCGTTGCCGCGTGATTTTCCATACCGGCGTTTGAATCAACATACAAGTTGTTAAACATTACAATATTTCTTCCGCAATTGTTAAATGAACCTGACGGTAAATGGTACAAAACATTATTGTATGCCATATTGTCATGTGCCATAGCGTCAAAATAAATACCGCAAGTCATACTGTTTTTATTGTCTTTCGGTGTATCATGCAGAAAGTTCGATCTTATGTGCGATGCACGGAGTCCTAAAAGTCCGGGACCGTAAACGCAGCCCGAATCAACCTGGTATTTTGGAGATGCTGTCGTTTCATTATTTTCAACAACCATTTCCCAGCCCAGAACGCCTATTGCGGTAGCATAACCGTTTGCAAAAAGGTTGTGCGAAACAACATCTCCTATGCCGCTGAATGAGATAAGTGAATTTAATACCTGATCTGAATTACCGAATATCATACAGTTTTGAACAAAATTGTTTGTAGGAACAAGTTCTGCCCTGTCAGGTGTTTCAACTCTTACATTCTGATTTCTGTTATTTACAAAGTATGATGAAACCGCACCTGTTCTTTTGGTATCTTCGTAAATATGAAGACCCCTTTGACCGCACTCTGAGAAAACACAGTTCTGGAATATAATATCGTGTGATTTTTTAACAGATACACCGTCACCTACCGATGTTGTAAATTCAATTCCGTCAAATACAATATTTGAGCAGTTTACAACCTGAACTATAGCGTCGTTAATCAGCGAAAGATAGACATTTGAATCATCTTTTAAGTCATTTGCAGGAAGTAGGTATAGTTTTAATGTATCTTTATCAACAAAATACTCGTTAGAATAGTCAAGTTCCTCTAAAACATTGTAGAAGAAATATTTATCGGGACCCATTCTTGCTCCGTAGTACGAAGCATATTTTGTTGTGAAACTGTTATTTTCGTAATTGATTTTAATTGGTGAATATACCTGATTCCATTCCCAATAAAATGCTGCACGAACCCAAATATTTCCCGTATCTTTCCAACCAAAAGGTGTTCTGTCTGTTACAAGGCCTATAGTAACTCCTCTGCCATCATCTTTTTCGCCGTCTTCTTCAACAGGTCCTTTATCAATTACTTTTTCGATAGGTAAAAGACTGTTATTCGGATATCTTGACAAAATTCCCTTTTCACCGTCTATAGTAAGTGCTGTGCCGTATGATGAACCGGAAATATCAGGAATTTTTGTCACACCCGCTTTTTTGAGGTCAGCCTCAACAATAGAATTTTTTATATTATCTTTAAATCTCGATTTAACCGATTCGTCAGTAACAGAAGTAAAGTTGTTCTTTTTCAGTGCAACTCCGCCGACAATTACGGGTTTTTCATTCTCATATGCCTTGATTACAACAGGTTTTTGAGCCGTTCCGTTAACATTTGTTATTTTTAACGCCTCTTTATTGTTGTAATTTCCGCCCCTTAGATATATAGTACCCTCATTTGCCTTTGAAAGTGCTTTGTTAAGTGTTGCAAAAGGCTTTTCTATTGTACCGTCGCCTGTTTCGTCATTACCGTCCGGTGCTACAAAAAATTCTTTGTCAAACCTTGAATATTTGTTGTCCAGAACTCGAATTTCAGAAGGAAGTTCTGAAACTCTTGTTTCAAATCTGCCCTTAACGGTTTCATCGGCAACTGTCTTTTTGTAGTTTACCGGTAATCCGAATTCAACCAGATTTCTTTCATCTTTGTGAATTGCATTATAAATTGTTGTAACAACATCGGCTCTTGTTACATATTCACCGTAATTTTTAATATTTTTAGTAAGAAGATTATAAAAGTTTGCAACTTTAACATAACCTTCCGGCCAACCGCCCTTTTCTTCCGCTTCGTCTTTCAGACCTGCTGCAGCAACAATCATTTTTACTGCTTCTTCAAATAAAATATTGTCATCAGGTCGGAAAAGTCCGTCTCCGTCACCCTGAATGATACCCAGACCGGCTGCAACTTTGATATTATCGGCAGCCCAAAAATCATCGGGAACATCTGTAAAAGTTTGCGTAAGTTCAGATTTTTCATTTTCTTTTCCGAGCATACGGCAAATAAATGCAGCCATTTCACTTCTTTCAATTAATCTGTCAGAGCCGAAAGAACCGTCTTCATACCCCTTTATAATTCCCTTTTCCGACATTTCTTTTACTTCATCTGCAAAATACTCAAAACCTGTTAAATCCGAAAATTCAGATGTAGGCGTATAAGCCAAAACAGGCAGTGTCTGAATTATCATTACTATCGAGATAATTATTGCTGTTAACTTTTTCATAAATTCCTCCCTGATTTTTATATATTCCCTTTTTTTAAAATGCAAGGCTGCTTCCCTCTTCAACCACATCCATTTTATCATAAATTTCACACAAATTGAAGTATAGCAATTTTGATATGTATATAAACTTATTTTGACATATAATAATTTACCTAGAATTTACATACACTTACTTTCAGAATTAACATAGATTGGCATATAATTTGATTGTAAAAATTGAAAAGGAGAGTGATTTTGATGAAAAAAATCATATCAGTTATTTTAGCAGTATTAATGGTAGGCGGAGTTTTCGCAGCCTGCGGAAACAAAACGGAAACTAAACAAGCTGCAGTGTCAAAAACCGTTTCGACAGACGGCTCAACATCAATGGAGAAGGTTATAGGTTATTTAAGTGAAAGTTACATGGAAGAAAACAAGGATGTTAAAGTTACTTACAACCCAACCGGTTCGGGTTCGGGAATTCAGGCAGTTTCGGAAGGAAGATGCGATATAGGTCTTTCAAGCCGTGACCTTAAAGATGATGAAAAAGCAAACCTTGAAGGAACTGTTGTAGCAATAGACGGAATTGCAGTAATTGTAAATCCGGCAAACAAAGTTAAAGATCTTTCAGTTGAACAAATCGGAAAGATTTACACAGGCGAGATCACGAACTGGAAAGAAGTAGGCGGCGACGACCTTCCGATTGTTTTGATAGGAAGAGAAGCAGCGTCAGGAACAAGAGACGGTTTTGAATCTATCACGGATACAAAAGACAAATGCAAATACAACCAGGAACTTACTTCAACAGGCGATGTTATTCAGACAGTTTCAGGAAATCCGAACGCAATCGGCTATGCCTCGCTTGCAGCAATCAAAGACACTGTAAAAGTACTTAGCGTTGATAATGTAACTCCTACAAAAGAAACTATTCAGAGCGGTGAATACAAAATCCAGAGAGACTTCGTATTTGTTACCAAGAAAGGTGCAGTTTTAAGCGAAACTGCCCAGAAGTTCTTTGACTTTGCAACAAGCAAAGCAGCAGACAGCCTCATAGAAAAAGCAGGTGCAATTCCTGTAAACAGATAAGAGTGATTATGCTATGAAAAAATCAAAATTAAAACCGGCCGAAAGCATAATGAACATAATATTTACACTTTCCGGTCTTACAGCATTGGTGTTTGTAATTGTTATAACTGCATTTCTCTTATTTTCGGGAATTCCGGCCATAAAAGAAATAGGAATTATAAAATTCCTGACCGGCAAAGTATGGATGCCGACGGCTTCAAATCCGTTATACGGAATACTTCCGTTTATAGCATCATCGGTTGCCGGAACATTCGGAGCAATTATAATAGGTGTACCGATAGGTATAATGTGCTCTGTGTACATTTCAAAATTTGCACCCCCGAAATTAGGCTCGTTTGTAAGAACTGCAGTAGAACTTTTGTCGGGTATCCCTTCTGTTGTTTACGGACTTGTGGGCATGATAATAATCGTACCCGCAGTCCGCAAAACATTTTCTCTTCCCGACGGTGCAAACTTGTTTTCAGCAATACTCGTTCTTGCAGTAATGATACTTCCTTCTGTAATAAGTGTTTCTGAAAATGCAATAAAATCAGTTCCAAAAGAATATGAAGAAAGTTCTCTTGCCTTAGGTGCAACAAAATGCGAAACTGTTTTCAAAGTTGTTGTACCGGCAGCAAAAAGCGGAATACTTGCATCCGTTGTACTTGGCATAGGCAGAGCAATAGGAGAAGCAATGGCGGTTATGATGGTATCGGGAAACACGGCGAATATGCCTAAACTTTTCGGAAGCGTCAGATTTTTAACAACTGCAGTTGCATCTGAAATGTCATACTCATCGGGACTTCAGAGAAAAGCACTGTTTTCTATAGCACTCACGCTTTTCATATTCATATTGATTATAAATATGGTTTTAAATCTTATTATTAAAAAAGAAGAGAGGTGAAAAATTGAACAAAAACATTCTTTTTAAGAGAAAATTTAAAGACGCTGTAATTAAAATATTTATGTACGGAGCAACATTTATTATACTTTTACTTTTATTTTTACTTATAGGTTATATCCTTTTCAGGGGCATACCGAACATCACTTGGGATTTTCTTTCAACAAAACCAAGTTTAATCCGTGAAACTATAGGAATTCTTCCAAACATATTAAACACAGTCTATATAATAATTATGACGCTTATAATTGTACTCCCGCTTGGAGTGTGTTCGGCAGTTTACCTCAATGAATATGCAAAAAATAAAAAAATGGTTAAAGTAATCGAACTTGCAACAGAAACTCTTGCAGGAATCCCGTCTATTATATACGGTCTTGTGGGAATGCTTATATTCGTTCAGTTTTTTTCTCTCGGAACAAGTCTTGCGGCAGGTGCCTTGACATTGGTTATAATGACTCTCCCCACAGTAATAAGAACTGTACAGGAAAGCCTTAAGACCGTACCTCTGAGTTACCGTGAAAGTTCACTTGCTCTCGGGTGCGGAAAATGGAAAATGATCAGAACAGTTGTTCTTCCCTCTTCTATTGACGGAATAGTTACAGGCTGTATTCTCTCTGTAGGAAGAATAGTCGGAGAAAGTGCCGCACTTTTATTTACGGCAGGTATGGCAAATGAAATTATAATGTTTTACAATTCATTCAAGCCAAACATGGCAGGTTCAACACTTACAGTCGCACTTTATATGTACGCAAAAGAGCGTGGCGAATTTGATATTGCTTTTGCAATTGCCGCAATACTTTTAATACTTACTTTCTTAATTAATTCGGCAGCAAAACTTTCGGCTAAAAGATTAAAAA
>CAKSDT010000047.1 GCA_934446135.1 uncultured Clostridia bacterium | reverse complement strand
TAAGAGATTTTTTAAACAGGTTTTTGACAATGAAAGGTAACAATGTGTTATACTTTCATAATCTTGCTTTTGATGGTTCTTTTATTGTGGATTTTTTGTTAAAAGAGGGGTGGCGTTGGGTACACTGTAAAGATAAAGAAATGAATTCAAAAGAATTCCAAACTTGTATATCAGATATGGGGTCATGGTATTGGATTAAACTTAAATGGAATAAGACATTTTTAGAAATTCGAAATTCTTTAAAGCTTATGCCATCGTCATTAAAAAATATCGGAAAATCATTTGGAACAAAGCATCAAAAATTAGATATTGACTATGAGGGCGAAAGATACGCCTATTGTAATATATCAGAAGATGAAAAGAAATATATTGAAAATGATGTGTTAGTGTTAAAAGAAGCGCTAGAAATGATGTTTAATGAAAAACATGATAAACTAACGATAGGTTCGTGTTGCTTGACAGAGTTTAAAGGGTTTTATGAAAAGAAACAATATGATAAGTTGTTCCCCGATATTAGAGACGATTATTTGGACGAGTCAATTACAGATGTATGGAATCAGTGGGATTATGTTCATAAATCATATCATGGGGGCTGGTGTTATGTTAACCCTCAATATGCGCACACGGTAGTTGGTTGGGGTTTAGTATTTGACGTAAATTCTTTGTACCCATCTATGATGCATAGCATTAGTGGAAATAAATATCCGTTCGGACATGGCGAATATCACAGGGGAGCACCACCAGATGAACTTATAAGTTCTACTAATAAATATTTTTTTATCCGCTTCAATTGTAGATTTCAACTCAAAAAAGGAGCGTTCCCATGGTTGCATATTAGACAGAGTGCATTATATAAAGCGAATGAAAATTTATATAGTTCAAATGTGAGATATAGGGGTGAATATTATCGGTATTATCGTGATATTGATGGTCAGATGCATGACACTAACATTACTCTTACTATGACCTGTACTGACTGGGAGTTGTTTCAAGAAACTTATGATATTTATGATTTAGTTATATATGATTATATATGGTTCTACGCTAGGGAGGGATTTTTTGACGAATATATAGATAAATACGGTGAAGAAAAGAGAACCTCAAAAGGCTTTAAAAGGCAGAAAGCGAAACTCTTTTTAAATAATCTTTATGGGAAATTTGCCATGTCGGATAACTCCTCATATAAAGAGCCTTATCTCGATGAAAATGGAATTATTAGATTTATCCTACACGAGGAGCATGAAAAGAAAGTAGGTTATATTCCTATCGGTAGTGCTATTACATCTTATGCAATGAATTTTACAATTCGTCATGCTATGGCAAATTATGACCGCTTTTGCTATGCAGATACAGATTCTATACATTTGATTGGACTTGACAAAGCGAACAAGGTTATAGAACATCCGACGAATTTCTGTTGTTGGAAATGTGAAAGCACGTTTGATTTTGCATATTATGAGAGACAAAAGACTTATGCAGAGCATATAGTTGAAGAGAACCATGTGCATTGTGATTCTTATCTTGATATCAAGGCTTGCGGTATGAGTAGCCAAGCGAAGCGAAAATTTATCGAAGACGGAAAAGATATCTCCGAGTTATCTACGGGACTTTGTATGGACTCTTGTAATTTAAAGGCAGAGCGAGTGAAAGGAGGGATTGTATTAAGAAATAAAGACTTTAAGATACATGCTCAAAAAGATAAAAAATTATCATATAATACTTGATTATATTTTATTGTTGTGCTGTTATAATAATGTAATAAATAAAGTAGAAAAAGGAGAAACAAAGATGGGTAAAAAATTGAATATCCGTTAAACAGCTTGTACGGGGTAAGCTCAATGTCACATAGTAGTAATGTAAGAACTGACACAAATTTAAAAAACGCTGAGATTACGGCTAAACTTATCACTATTCGTGATGGTTTTTTATATGCTGATACAGATAGTATATATGTAAGAGATTTAGATAAAAAATAAAAATTATAATATAACACTTGACTATATCTAGTTGTTGTGTTATTATAATAATGTAATAAATAAAACATATTACATTGCAATTCACACTCAAAGAAACAGAAAAAAGGAGGAAAACAAGATGTTTACAAGGACATTAGTCACAGCAGAGGTTTCATTAGAAAGAATCTACAAAGACAAGGAGACGGGAGAAATCAAGAAAGATTGTTTTGACGAAAAATTGCCAAACTGCAAGACAAGAGACAAAGCGGAAATCTTGATTGAAAAGCAGTACAAAGGTGACATTGTTTCCATTTTAGATATTAAATTTAAACTGGAAAAACGCGCAATGACAGATGAGCAGTTCTTACTCAACTCAGATGTCAAGAGCAAAAAAATTGTCACCGAAGCAGAATTACAGGAAATGAAAAAGGAAGATTAACAGGAAAAACAGGAGGTAAATAATTATGGTAGAAATTAAAGAAATGAGCAGAGAGATTACAAAGGTTGAGAAGTACCTTATGACAACAGCACCGGACATTGAGCCATTAAAAAATATTGCTGACGGTGAGTCTATCCCAGTTGACGGATATCTTATCTTTGACGATATCAAAGATAACGGTGACACACAGGAGATTGTAAGCATCATTACACCTGATAAGAAAGTGTATTCCGGACAGTCTGCAACCTTTAGGCAGTCATTGAAAGATATTGAAAATGTTATGGACGGGGAAAAATTCTCTATCATTAAAATTAGCGGAAAGACAAAAGCTGGACGCGATTATATAAATTGCACCTTAGATGTATCAAATTTATAATGATACCGTGAGAATACCATTTTAATTCTCTTCTTCTAAAGGGGTGGCTATATGCCACCTCTTTTATAAAATAAATGTTTCACGTGAAACATGAATGGAGGTGCTAAAATGTTTAATGATGAATATTATCATTGCGAACGATTATTGACTATGAAAGATAAATATGGAAATACGCCCGATATTTTTATTGTGGACGGCAACAGGACAGCCGGAAAAAGTTATTCTATTAAGTGTCGACAAGTTTCTGATTTTTTAAAAGATAAATACAGACCGGAAAACCAGTTTATCTATTTGTACAGGAATGTCGTTGATATGAAGAACTGTGCTGACACTTATTTTGGCGATATAGCGGAAAAATTTGACGGCTATGTCATGACAGAAAAAAGCTTGATGCGAGGTTCATTAGTACAGTTATTTATCAATGAAGAACCATGCGGTTATTGCTTAGCTTTGTCCGTGGCGAGAAAGTACAAAAAAATGCGTGGACTGTTTGTGAATATCCGTTCTGTATTTTTTGACGAATACCAAGACGAAGATAATATATATTTACCAAATGAAGTAAATAAACTGTTATCATTGCTCACTACGATTAGTTCGGGTCATGGTAAACAGCACAGGAGAGTTGTGCTATATATGGCATCTAATACAGTCTCTTTGTTAAACCCTTACTATAGCGTGTTTGGCATCAATAAAATGTTAAAGAGAGACACTAAATTTTTACGTGGTGACGGGTGGGTGTTTGAGAGAACTTATAATGAAAGTGCTTCAACAGCTTATAAGGAAAGTGCTATTGCAAGAGCTTTTAGGGGTGCTGACTATAACGAATACGCTAGTGAAAATAAATATCTAAATGATAATGAATGTTTGATTGGGAAACCCTCTGGACAGTCTCGTTATATTTGTACCATTAAATATAATGACACCCTGTACAATGTAAGAAAATATGATGTCTGTCTATATGTATCAACAGGCGCAGACGATAGTTTCCCTACAAGGATATGCTTTACAAAAACTGATGTCATAGATAATACAGCTATTCGTGTCAATTCAACGCATTATATTGTGACGATGCTACGGGAATATTTCAATAGAGGGCTACTTCTTTTTGAAAATTTGGAATGTAAGAACATGATATTTGACGTGATATCTTTTTAATGTTTCACGTGAAACATTGACAGTTTTAACGAGATGTGTTATTATAATATCGTACCCGAAATAATACGAGCATTGTAATTGATATACACGCACATAGACAAGTAGTCTGATATCAATTTTTGGCGTTGCGTTCCCTTTGCATTGATTATTTTGTAACGTACATAAAATGTTTCACGCGAAAAATGTTTCACGTGAAACATTTTTTATTTACAAATAATTCTATTCATGCTATGATAGAAAAAGGAGGTGATATCATGCAAGAAATCATGACAGCTATTAACACGTTGGGACTACCTACAGTTGTAGCGATTGCGTCTATGTGGTACGTTAAATATCGTGAGGATAAGAATGACGCACGCATGGACAAACTAAACGAATCGCACAAAC
Organism: uncultured Clostridia bacterium; assembly: GCA_934446135.1. Classification (GTDB taxonomy): domain Bacteria; phylum Bacillota; class Clostridia; order RGIG6154; family RGIG6154; genus CAKSDT01. Next base: position 8,902 of record CAKSDT010000047.1, on the reverse strand, counting down.
AGGAAATGTCAGATATTACAGAAGCAGTTAACAATAATACACTTGCACTACAGCGCATCTGTGATACATTTGAGCAGAAAAAGGAGGTTTAAAAAATGAGTGTAAAAAAAGCAATTGACATTTCGTATCACAACGGAGTGATTGACTTTGAAAAAGTAAAAAATGCTGTGGACTATGTTATCATTCGTTGCGGATATGGACAGGATATGGTATCACAAGATGATAAACAATGGAATAGAAATGTGCGTGAATGTGAGCGGTTGGGGATACCATATGGAGTATATTTCTATTCCTACGCAAAAACCACAGCTAAAATTGAGGGTGAAATTAATCATTGTCTTAGATTATTACAGGGTCACACTCCTAATCTGCCTGTATTTTTTGACAGTGAAGAGCCGGGAACGCAGAAAGTAGCAAAGCACAACGCAAAGCGTTTTTGTGATGCTATGCTGACACACGGATATAAAGCAGGGATTTACGCCAGTAAATCATGGTATGAGAATTATATCGGAGAGAGTTGGGGGTATGACCTGTGGATTGCTAGATATTCTAATGCGTTAGGTGTAGACAATGTAGACATTTGGCAGTATTCCAGTAACGGAACGGTTGACGGTATTAATGGTCGATGTGATGTGAACCATGTTTATAAAGACTATGGAGCTTTAAACCCTGTACCTAATGTTCCACAGAATCCGCCAGCACACGTAAACCCAAGAAATGAACTAATTGCCATGGGACAACAGCATGCGATTAATTTTACAGGTGTCCAAATTGCGGTTGACGGTATTGTTGGGAAAAATACCAAAAGAATGGCGGTGCGTGTGGTGCAACATGCTATGAACATGGACTATGGTCACACGATTGCAGAGGACGGACTTGTCGGTAAAAAGACAAGAGCGAAAGCTGGACGGCATTATGTAAAGCGTGGTGAAACACAGTATCTTGTCACAGCTCTTGAAATCTTATGTTTACTACAGGGAAAAAATCCGAACGGTGTCGAATGCCCTGGAACATTTGGAGGAGGTTTATCACGTGCCTGTGGTATTGAAATCGTTTATGCAAAAGATATGTTATATATGAGTTAGTTTTATTCACGTGAAACAAAATGTTTCACGTGAAACATTTTTAAGGAGGTCAGTAAAATGCCGAATATTAATGTAGCCTATCAGTGGGCAGTCAACGCTTGCAATGCTCCTAATATAGGGTATTCTCAGCAATACCGAAGAGGACAGACCGTGAACGGCATTACTTATTATGATTGCAGTTCCTTTATATCAAAAGCATTAACAGAAGCCGGTTTTTTCTCACCGAACCCATGGTTTACGACAAGGACAGAAGAGGGGTACTTATTGCAAGCCGGATTTAAAGAGATTGACATTAATGAATCGTGGCAAGCTGGGGACATCGTTTGGCGTAGTGGTCACACGGAAATGGTATATAGTGGAAACGGTGTTGGAGGTGGAGGTGTTACCATGGGAGCGCACAGCGGTCGTTATCCTTTACCCGACCAGGTAAGCATCAATTCCCATGTGTCGAAGCCGTCCGCATGGACAAAGATATATCGCTATGGTGATAGTGCCGGTATGCCTCTTGAATGGATTCATGGAAACCGATATCTTACAGAGAACGAGATGAAAAACAATGCCTATGTATTCTATAGCACGATGTTCTTCAAAGATTTTACTTTGAATGCAATTGCAGGAATGTTAGGGAATATGGAGATAGAATCCAACATTAACCCTGAATTATGGCAGTCATTAAAAGAGGGAAATTATGACGGTGGTTATGGACTTGTCCAGTGGACTCCGGCAACCGTCTATACAGACTGGGCGAATGCTCACGGATATGATATCACAGACGGTTACTATCAATGTGTGTGGCTTGACGAAGAAACCGTGAGTAGTGGTCAATGGATAGAGACAACGAAATATCCGATATCATGGGAAGAGTTTCGAAAGTCCACAAAAGAACCGGATTATCTAGCATCTGTATTTTTAAAAAATTTCGAACGTGCAGGGGTGGAAAAAGAAGAGGATAGAAAAAAGAACGCGCTAAAATGGTACGCGTATTTGCAGACATTATCCCCGTATCCAATCCACCCTCATTCAAGAAAATCAAAAATGCCACTTTACTTTTTCTTGCCTTGGTGATATAATAAAAAGCGTAAAAGGGTGACACTAAATAAAAGGAGGTAAAAATATTATATGGATTTTACAGAAGCTTTAAACGAATTAATTGACGCTGTTGAAGACGTTGAAGAACATGGAGACGCTATTGAGGTCTTACAGAATTATGAGAGTGAAAGAGATGGTGAAACGGACAGCGAGTGGAAAGACAAATATGCTAAACTTGAAAGCGAATACAAAAAACGCTTTAAGGAACGCATGAAAGAGTCTACCACAAGAGCAGATGAAGATAAAACAAAAGATGAAACAGAAGAAATTACCGTAGAAGATTTAGACTTTGATGGTAAGACAGAATAAAATAAAGGGGGGTTTTTAACTAATGGCAAACGCAACTAATAAAAACATTTTAAAAGCAGTAAAGCAGGAACTTTCTTTTGAAGTTCAGAATCACTTACCGGTTGAAGTGTCCGACAACTTACAGAAAGTCTATGATAACATTCTGAATTTTGCTCCTGTACGAAATGAGATTGTACCATCATTAATCAATCGTATCGGTATGCAGACTGTAGATAGTATTGCGTGGAGAAACCCGTTAGCAAGGTTCAAAAAAGAACCAATGCGCTACGGTGAGACACACGAGGAGACTTATATAAATATGTGTAAAGGTCGTGTTTATGATTCACAGGCTGACTTTAAATTTGCATTTCAACAGTACCAGTCTTACATCATGAGCGTGTTTCACAATGTCAATCTTGAGATTCAGTACCCAGTGACGGTTACTTATGACAATCTAAGAAAAGCTTTTACGAGCGAGTATGGAATCCGTGACATGATTATGGCGAAAATGGAAAGTGCTATCACAGGTGCGAACTGGGACGAATATCTCGCTATGCGTGATTTAATCAATGTCGGATATGAAAAAGAGGTGCTTCCAGCTGTGACCGTTGACGCAATTGTTGATGAAGCATCAGCGAAAAAATTATTGATTGAGGTCAAAAGAGCAGTCGGGAAGTTTGGCTTCCCATTACCGGAGAACAATCCAGCCGGAGCAACTTCTCACGCAATGCCAACTAACCTTATTTGGATTACAACACCGGAAGTCAATGCGCAGATTAGCGTTGACGCATTAGCTTATGCGTTCCATATGGATAGAGCAGACGTAGAAGTTCAGACGGTCATTGTGGACAAATTCGCAAATAGTGCTATACAGGGTGTGCTTTGTGATGTTCGATTCTTCAATGTCCGTGACCAATTTAAAGAAATGAGCGACCAAAGACTTGCGAACGTTTTATCATGGAACTACTTTTATACACAAATAGAAATGGTAAGCGCAAGTCCGTTCTATCCAATTCGAGTGTTTACAACTGACACAGTTGTTGAAAAACCGACACTAAGCGTCAAAACCGGAACTTACATAGCCGGACAGACACAGGAAGTTGAAGTAACAGTTACAGGTGGAACAGGAATATACCATCAGAATTTAGTGACACTTGAAGTTGACAGCGGTGCTACTTCCGCCAAGACTTATGTCATTCCCGGAACACATCTCTTACACACAGGAGCGGACGAGACTGGGACAATTGTACTGAAAGCAATTTACAGACCGGACGAAACTATCACAAAGACGGTAAATTTTACGAAACAGGGTTAGTTAACTCTTTTACATCAATAGAATTTGACTCAACTAATCCTTTGAAAATGGAAGTTAACATACCAAGTAGCGTAAATATAAATAATAACACAAATTATAGCATACCAATAGATTTAATTAACTACGGTTATTTTACAAATGTAACAATTTTAAACGGTAGAAGATTGTCTATAGACTTGTCTACGTCAAAAGAACTTGAAGATAATAAAAATTATATAGGTGTATACAAATGTAATAAGGCACAAAGTGTCGAGTCTCGTTTAACACTTAAATTAATCAACGGAAAAGAATTAACAACAACAAACAGCAAAGAGGTAATAGTGGAATGATAAATTTACCAACACAGGGAGGGGTCGCACCACGCGACCCCGAAACAAAATTAAGATTGTACAGTGGCGTTCCGTGGTCTGACGAATATGAACACGTTAGACTGTACAATTCAAAAGAGGACTTGTTGAACCATTTAGAATCCTATCGTAAACACATCAACGGAGTTGACTTATCGCACCTTACCCCGATTAAACTGGGAAACTATGATATTCGCGTACCGTTCACAGAGATGAAAGCACTTAATCTCAATTATTTAGCTTTTCAGAATAGCGGTATTTCTAATGAATGGGTCTTTTGCTTTATCGACTCTATCGAGTGGTTATCCGAAAAAACAACTAGAATCAACTTTTCCTTAGATGTTTTTCAGAACAACTTTTATGATGCAAATATTAAGCCTTGCTTTGTAGAGTATCATCATATACCGAGAAGTGCTGATACTATAGGGTCAAACTTAACGCCAGTCAATATAGAAACGGGTGAAACGATTGTATCACGACACAAAAAATTAGACTTGACACCAACAGACTGTTGTGCTTTTGTAACACGAGGAACAACGGAACAAAGTTGGTTTGAGGGTCGCGTTGAAAATGGCGTGTACTGTTGGGGCAGTATCGGACATTATGATGTAACTACAGAAGATGGACTAAAAGGAATCAACACGTTATTAGAGGATTACAATAATCAAGGTGCACAAGATGCTGTCATAGGCTTGTTCATGTCGCCGAAATTATGTACACTTGCACTTGGCGGAAAAGAGATAAAGCCTAAAATAACAAGTATGCAGATTTCTGACAATGTGTTTGAGGGATATAAACCAAAAAACAAAAAGTTATATTCTTATCCGTGGTTATTCTGTTTGGCTGATAATAACCAAGGTAACACACACATATATAGATATGAATACAGTTACAATAGAGATAAATCTCTTGAATTCGACAGTTACGGTACAATTGCAACGTTACCGCAAGTTTTGACAGCGCCAAAAAACTATAAGACGCGCGAAGAGCTAGGACATGGCTTAATGAGCGAAGCTCTTATTAACTCCTCATTTCCGATGTGTTCTTTTTCCTCAGACACGTACCGCGCATGGTTGGCTCAGAACAAAAGTTCTATTGCACTATCACAAGTTAACACAGCTGTTGACGCTACAATAGGAACAGGCACAGCAATAGCAGGACTGGCAGGAGGGAGTTTACAAGGAGGTCTTAATGGCTTGGGGAAAACAACAAACGCTTTTTGGGACGCTTTTAGAATGTTAGCTAATCAGACAGACAGAGCGAGAAATGCAGGAGTGACACACGGAAAAGCGTTATCCGAAAATGTGTTGACTGGTATTAAAGAGTGTGGCATTGATTTCTATGAAATGTCATGCAAAAGACAATTCGCAGAAATGGCAGACAGTTTTTTTGAACAGTTTGGTTATCCAATTAATAAGATAGCTACCCCTTATTTACACTCAAGAACCCAGTGGAATTATGTAAAAACTTCACATTGTGGTTTCACTGGCGATATTGATTTAAACCAGTTGAAAAAGTTACGAAATATATTTGACAACGGTGTAACTTTGTGGCACACTGATGATATCGGGAATTATGGGCTATCCAACGATTAAAAGGAGGTGCGTATAAATGAGAAATCCATTGCGAATTTTTGAACGAAATGTCAATAAAAATAAAAAAGATGATTTTGAAACAATTAAATCTATATTTTTTTATGATATATTTGATATATTTGTCAATAGATACAAATGGAATGATTTACCCGAAGAAATATTGCCGATGTATATCGAGCAAACGCTCTTTTGGCATGGACTTGGCGTATTCATAAAAGATAATATTGCTGGTTATGCTTTTATGAAAGTTTCGTTGTCGGGTTTACCCGATATCTATAATATACCTCAAGATAGAATTGCATATACAGCGAATGGATATATCGAAGAATACGGTAAGGAAAACAGTTGTATCTTATGGAATAATTACTCGACTATGCCATATTACTATAAGGCTTTAATGTATGCAGATGCTATGGCGAATACGTGGAAAACAAAAGGCATTAATATGTATGCACAACGTACACCCGTCGCACTTTCTTCCTCAGACAATGAAAAAATGAGCTTTGAAATAGTCGGTGAGATGTACGACAATTATTTGCCTGTATTAAAAGTTTCTGATTCGTTAAACTTGAAAGACATCAAAGCACTGAATATGGGCGCGCCTTACATTGTGGACAAATGTGAACAGGAGTTGAGGGACTTATGGTCACAGGTACTAACATCTTTAGGATATGAAAGTAATCCTGTAGAGAAAGGCGAACGCCTCGTGACAGGCGAGACAGCGGGAAACAACGGGCAGATTGAAGCCAACCGAAATGTCGGACTAACATTAAGGAGAAGATGTGCAAAAGCTATCAATGAATTATGGGGTCTCAATGTATCCGTTGACTTCAACAGTGAACTACCTACTATGGTTAACGGGTATATACCTGAAAAATATATGCAAAAAGGGAAAGAGGGTGACTAGATTGAGTAAATACACGACTACGATAAAAGATATTTGTGAAAGCTTTATCCCGTCCCAAGAACTATGGAGCATGGACTTATCTGTACAAAGAATCATTGACAAAACACAGGGAAATTTTTTTGACTTTGATTTTCCTTTTTACTCAGAAGATAGAAAAGACATGTATACTTTTAAGACATATTTTTTATTTAGGTATTGGAATAATTATATAGGTTTTGAAACTCTAGGAATGTGGAAAACAGCATTTATGGCAAAAATGCATGAATTGACACAGTATTATACAAAATTGTATAACGCAATTCAAAGCGACAACCCTTTTACAAATGTAAATATAACAATCACAGAAGCAGAAACAGGAAACGAAAAAACAACAACTAAATCAACAGATAACGGAAACAGCGAGGTAAAAAACAACCAAAACTATCAAAATATTGATAGTGACAACCCACAAGTTACCGTAGCCACGCAAGACTATGCAAGCGCTATGAGCCGTGGCGAAACTATCAATAACACTACAACAAACGCAAAAAACGACCACACAGGAAACGACAACAAAGACAGTAAAAGAGACAGAGACACGAAAGAGATAGGATTAAGAGGAAAATCAACAAGTGAAGCAATTGAAGAATACCGCGAGCAAATACAAAATATCAATAGAGAGCTTGTAGAAGCTTGCCAAGATTTGTTTTTAAAAGTTTGGTGATAAGGAGGTGAACTGTATGTCAGAAGAGTTAAAACCTGTAGTTCCTTTACTTTGTTGTGATATCCCTAGCGTATACAGCAACAAACAAAGTTATTATGAATGTTTGTGTTATATAGGCTATAAAGTCAATGAATGCATTGACGCGATTAACGGATTTACAGACGCATATAAGCAGTATACTGATGAAAAAATCGCAGAATTAAAAACCTATATTGATAACCTCAACACTGATATTTATAATCATATTGCAGAAGTCGAAAAAAATATCCGTAACGATATGGATAAAAAAGACGCTGAGTTAGATAAAAAAATTGATAATGTACAGAACGATTTAATAGAAAGAGTAAACAGACTGAACGTTCTTATCTATCAATTAAATGGTGAAACGCGGGACTATATTGACACATCTATTACAAAATTATATGATTATATTAATAATTATGTGCCTAGTAATATGCAAGTGTTAAACCCTGTCAAAGGTTATTATACGAGCCTTAATCAAGCACTGGGTGATATGTATGACAATTTAAGATACAACGCTTTAACGTGCAATGAATTTGATACGTTAAATTTAAGTTGTACAGAATTCGATAACTTATTACTTAGTTGCACAGAATTCGACTTATATGGGGCGAAAAGATTTCGCGTTGATAGCAACTTGTATATGAATAGTCCTTTTACGGGCGAATATGTATTTTATCAAGATGTCATCAATCAGCTTGCGGAGTTACACTTTAATAACCCAATCACAGCGAACGAATTTGACGCTTTATTATTAACCGTGACAGCGTTTGAAGCTAAAGCGTTAACTGCTTACACATTTGATAGTAACGCAAAAACAGCGTTAAAATTATAATAATCAAGGAGGACGAATAAATGAGTTCAACAAACAAAACAAATTATTACAAATTAAGTCAGTACATTGGGACAGACAAACCGACATATTTGGGAGATTATAACTCCGATATGTCTAAAATTGATGCAGGAATTCACAAAGTACAGGAAACAGCAACAACAGCCAATCAAACAGCTGGTAGCGCAGAAGCTAAAGTGACAGCTTTATCTCCTAGTGTTGAAGCATTACAAAACGATATGTCAGGCGTGAAAGCTTCTGTACAGAGTTTAACCGTGGATAATGCACAGAATAAAAAAGACTTGGGTACTTTAAAAGAGGAAGTTTCTAGTGTAAAAACCACAGCTAATGGCGCACAGTCTGAGGTTACAAACCTTAATGCTGATATCGAAAGAACTTTAAAAGATACAGTAACACCTGTTAGTGGCTTGAGAGGACCAGTTAACGCAGTTTACAATGCAAAAATGAATTTAATTAGCATTAATGGACACTTAACTGTGTCCAGTCCGACAACAGTCGGAACAAATATCAGCATTGGAAAGTTGCCATCTAACATTCCAGCTCCTAGTTCTAATAAAACGTTCTATTTTGTTGCTGGATTAATGAAAGAGTCTACAAGTAATTATAGCCGTGTTCCAGCTGATATTACTATTGATACAACTGGAAATATTATTGTATCGAATCCTCTTGGCGGTTCTGTTTATGATATTAATATTAATC
>CAKSDT010000046.1 GCA_934446135.1 uncultured Clostridia bacterium | reverse complement strand
AGCGATTATTGTCGCTTCCCTTTTAAACAACTCGTCAAGTAATCTTACCGTCTTTTCAAACTCTTCACGCTCCGATATCTATGCAGATGAAATTTTAAATACTATTTCTGAATTTAAAAGATATGGGATAAGCCCCGAACAAACTGAACAGATGAAAAACAATTTCAGTTCGGCGGCATCAAAAAACAAATTTTCAGACCTTGCATTTATATATCGGAATTTTAATACTGAAATTGAAAAGCAGGGTGAAAACAATGAAGATAATTTATCATATCTCATAAATCTTATTCCAAAAAGCCAATATATTAAGGACAGAACATTTTACATAGACGGTTTCTCCACCTTTACAAAAGTTGAACTTAAAATAATTTCTCTGCTTTTAAAACATTCAAAAGGTGTTTTTATAACACTGAAGACGGATAGAAGAAATAAGTATATTTTTTCACCAGTTGATGAAACATTACGACTTTTAAAAACTTGTACCTCCAAAGCCGAAATCAATGAAATTCATTTGGAAAACAATTATGTCCACAAAGATGACTTGCTGCACATATGGGAAAATTACGGTTGCTTTCCTGTAAAAAAATACACAAAAAAAACTTCTAATGTCTTTTTATATACTTCGGACACTCCGGAAAATGAAGTAAGGCTTTGCGCAAGAGATATTTTAAAATACATACGACAAGGTTATAAATTTTCTGATATCTGCGTTGTTTCGGGTGATTTAAGTGTTTATGCCTCGTTAGTTGAAAAAACATTCAAAGAATATGGCATTAATATATATATTGACAAAAAGCATTCGGTTTCCGAAACCCCTCTGTTTTTGTATTTTATGTCCTTGTTTAATATTTTTATAAACAACTTTGCATACGAAGATGTATTTTCGTTTTTAAAAACAGGTTTTACCGATATAGCGGAAAAAGATATTGATGCACTTGAAAATTATGTAGTGCAATATGGTATAAAAGGAAAATTGTGGCTTGAAGATTTTAAATTTCCCGATGAAAATCTTGCCTCAGTGAACTCATCAAGAAAAAAACTTATTGACCTTGTTATGCCTTTCAGGGAAAAAACAAAGGGCAGAACAAAAATTTCGGACTACTATGAGGCACTTAAAGAATTTACTATAAAATCTTCTCTTAGAGAAAAAACAGAAAAAATATCAAAAGATTTACTTAAAAGAAACGAGAAGGCAAAATCGCCTGAGGCAAGACAAATATTTAATGCAGTTTTAGGTGTACTGAAAGAAATGATAACGGTAACCGATGATTATTCAATCGGTCTTGAGAAGTTCAGCAGACTGTTTTCCGCGGGAATATCACAAACGAAAGTTGGAATTGTTCCGCCGACGCAAAACAGTGTGACTTTTTCAACTTATGACAGTGCAAGAAACAAAGAAATTAAAATACTGTATATTTTAAATGCCAACGAAGGAATATTTCCGGCAAAAATTTCATCATCGGGACTTATAACCGAAAAAGAACGTTCCGATATGAAAAAATGTGATTTGGAAATCGCTCCGGATTCAAGAGTAAAAGCGTTCCAACAACCTTTTAAGATCTTTGAAACATTGACGCTCCCGACAGATAAACTGATTTTGTCAAGGTCTGTTTCAAACACCGACGGTAAAAACACAATTCCCTCACCTGTTATAAAATCCCTTGAATCTATTTTGGGCAAACTTCAGGAGAATGTTTTCAAGTCAAAAAATCAGTTTGATTATATTTCAACTCCAAAAGCAACACTAAAAGATATTCTTTTAAACAATGATGCTGACTTTTCAGAAGTTAAAAACTGGTATAGAATCAAAAATAACTCCGATTTTGAAAAAATTACGCAGCAAAAGGGATTTACAACACTTGCAAAAATCAATTCTGAAGTTAATGAACTTATGTGGAACAAAAAACTTTCCGTAACTGTATCCAGACTTGAGACATTTGCAAAATGTCCATATATGTTTTTGTTGAAATATGGGCTTAAACTTGAAAAAAGAAAAGAAAATATAATACAGTCCGTCGACACAGGTTCTTTTGTCCATAAGATACTTGAAGATACCCTCGGAAAAATTATTGAAGAAAGAATGCCCATTTCGGAACTTACTCCTGAGAGATGTGCCAAAATCGCGGATTCAGTTTCTGATATTGCCGTAGATGACCTGAACAGAATTCATCCGAATTTTTCAAAAAAAGAACTATATATGCAGTCTAAAATGAAAAAAGTTGCAAAGGATGCGTCAATTGCAGCAATAAATCAGATACAGGCAGGCGAATTTGTCCCATACGGAACAGAAATGAAAATAGGCTCGGAGGATGCAATTCCTCCCCTTTCAATTACAACACCCAACGGGAATGAAGTAAAACTATACGGAAAAATTGACAGAATTGACACTTTGCCGGACGGCTTCAGAATAATAGATTACAAGTCAAGCAAACATTCTTTGGAACTTAATAAGGCGGTTGACGGAATTTCTCTGCAGCTTGTAACATATGCAAAAGCAATAAAGGATAAACTCGGTAATCCGTACGGAATGTATTATTTTGTATTTTCGCCGTCGGCAACAGAAAAAGATTCTGTTCCTGCTGCTGATGAAATACTACAAGATAATATAAAATCATACAAGTTATCCGGTATAACCGTAGGCGATGTCTTTTCAGTTTTAAAGGCTGACAATAATATATCGGGATACTCATCTGTAATTTCAGCAAGAAAAACAAAAGACGGTACAATAAGCAGTTCAAATTTGATTTCTCAAAAAGAATTTGACGAAATAGCCGAAAAAACAATCGATAAAATGGGTGAATACTCCGACACAATATTAAACGGAGAATTTGAAATCAAACCTTTATGTTCAGAAGACAGACTTTCGTGCGAATACTGTGATTACAACAGCATTTGCAAATTCGAAGAAAGTTATTTTGATGTAAGAGAAGAAGAAACTGTAAGCAACAAAAAATTTATTGAAACAATGCGTGGTGAAAACAATGAGTGTTAAATGGACTAAAGAACAACTTGAAGCAATAGGAAAGCGTCCCGTAAGCACGCTTGTATCGGCTGCGGCAGGTTCCGGGAAAACAGCGGTTTTGGTAGAACGGGTCGTAAGAATAACCAAAGAAGTTCCTGTAGACTCTTTGCTTATAGTTACATTTACAAAGGACGCAGCATCCCAGATGAGAAGAAAAATTTCCGAAAAGTTTTCTGAGATTGTGTCATCACCCGATACTGATGAAAAAACAAGGGAAAATTACAGAAACCAACTTCTTCTTTTGCCAAACGCGGACATTTGTACCATCGATTCATTCTGTTCAAAATTGATAAAAGAGAACTTTGAAAAACTTTCTATTTCTTCTAATTATGCAACAATAAGTGAAAATGAGGCTTTGCCCGTATTTGATGAGGTTCTTGATTCCGTCATAGATGAACTTTATGAAAATGACAGTAAAGATATACTTATTCTTTCAGAGGCTTTTTTGGACTACAGAAATGACAAAAAATTGAAAAACATCATAAGTTCTGTCTATAAATATGCTGTCAAATCGCCTTTCCCCGATGAAGCACTTGACAGACTTCTAGAACCATACAATACGGATGATATTGAAAAACTCGACTTTGTAAAAGAAAATATTAAAAGCGTGCAAAAACACTTATCATCGCTTACAGAATTTTATGAACAAAACACATCATATTTTATTGATGTAAATCTTAACTTCGTAAACTGCACAACCTGTATTCAAAATGATATTTCGACACTAAAGGAAATACTTTCGGCAAAGTCATACAATGAACTTTATTTAAGACTTAACACTGCAAAATTTCAAAATCTTCCCAAAGCCGAAAAGGGACTTGATGACTATGATTATGAAAAATTTAAAGTTCTCAGAAAAAGATGCAAAGACGGCGTTTTGAAAGCGAAAAAAATAATAGACCTCAGTCCTGAACAATTAAAAACATTTTTAAGTCTTCAAAAGCCTATTGCGGAAGCTCTGATTAAAATTGTCAAAATCTTCAGCAAGGAGTATGAGAATGTTCAAGCAACCCGGAATATTCTTGAGTTTTCAGACCTTTCTCACTATGCAATTAAACTTCTTACAGATGAAAACAAAAAACCTACAGACCTTGCAAAGGAACTGTCAGAAAAATACAATGAAATAATAATAGACGAATATCAGGATACAAACGACACACAGGAACTTATTTTATCTTCAGTTTCCAGAAACAATAATAATGTTTTTATGGTTGGCGATATAAAACAAAGTATATATAAATTCAGGAACACCGCTCCCGAACTTTTTAACACGAAAGTTAAAAAGTTGAGTGAAAATGATGAACTGCCGGGAAGAAAAATATTTCTTAACAAGAACTTCAGAAGCAGAAAAAACATTCTTGACTTCACAAACTTAATCTTTAGTCAGACTATGTGTGAAGAAACGGGAGAAATTGATTACAACGAAAATGAAAAACTCAACTGTGGTGCCCACTACGAAGGAAATGACCCATCTGTAGATGTTATTTATCTTAAAAAAGGTGCGTTTCCCGGTATGACTGATGTTGAAGCCGAAGCATATCAAACTGCGTATACCATTTCTAAAATGGTATACGAGCACTTTCAGGTAACTGATTCATCAACCGGTGAAATGAGAAATGTACGCTACTGTGACTTTGCGATACTTCTAAGGAAGGTTAAGAATACCGATTCTGTTTTCACAGATATTTTATCCGAGTATGATATTCCTGTGTATACTGACAACAATTCATTAACACTCCTTAATTCCACCGAAATAAGAATTCTTCTTAACTGGCTTAAAATTATTGACAATCCATATCAGGATATACCTCTCGTATCTGTCCTGAAAAGTTTTATGTTTAACTTTGATGAGAACTTTTTAGTAAAAATCAGAAAAAGTACAACATGTAAAAGTTTTTACGATTCGCTTGCAGCTTACAACGGAACATCAGAAGAAAAAGAAAAAATCGCAGAATTTCTTACATAACTTTATCAGTTTTCAAAAATATCAAAAACATCAAAGGTGTATGAAATAATTGACGGTATAGATGATAAGTACAATTACTGTTCTTATATTCTTTCAATGCCGGGCGGAAATCAAAGATATTCAAACTATAAATATTTAAGAAATATTGCTGAGAATTTTGAGGATGGCGAGTTTAAAGGTTTATTTAAATTTCTGTCAAATATAGAGAATATTGTTTCTTCAAACAGTTCTATTGAAGGACCTAAGATACTGCCGGATGACATTGATGTTGTGACGGTTACTTCCATACACAAAAGCAAAGGTCTTGAATACCCCATAGTTATTATTCCTACACTGGGTAGAGAAGTTTATAAAGATTATGAAAATAAACTCGATGTAAGAATCCATAAAAATGTCGGTATGGGCATCGACTACACAAATTTTGAACAAAACTACACAATAAAATCGCCTGTAAAAAGAGCAGTTGCATTTACCAATCACAAAGAAGAGTTTGCAGAGGAAATGAGAGTTTTGTATGTTGCCCTGACAAGAGCAAAAGAGAAACTTATTCTCATGGGCAGCATTAAAGACTTTGAAAGTTATATAGAAAAAGTCAATATTACGGAATTTTTTACCGAAAATCTTATTCCGTCTAATATAGTCACTGTATATACCAGTAACCTTGAACTTATTACTTCGGCACTATTTAGAACATACGCATTCAATTCTGAAAGAGAAACTGCATTTGAAATAACGACAGACTGCAATATAAAAATCGAATATATTGAAGAACCTGAAGAAATATATGTATCTGAAATAAAACCTGAAAAAGATACCGCTTCGGATACTTGTTTAGAAGAGATTTCCGAAATCATGGAGTTTAATTACCCAGTTGATAACTCTGACAGATTTCTAAAGTATACTGTTTCTGAATTAAAGTCTGAAAATTATGATACCGATGACAGTTTCAGCCAATACTCAAACAATGTTGAACTGGATGATTTTGATGAATCGGAAGAATTTTCGCAGAATGCTGGCACGGTTTTTCACTTCTTTATGGAAAAGATTGACTACAAGACTCAAAATACCGCCGAAAAACTTGAAGAATTAAAAAACAGACTGATTTCAGACGGAATTCTTACTCAAAATGAAGGTAAGTATATAGATACTGACAAAGTAATGCAATTCATTAATTCTACAATCGGGAAATTATTGCAAAAAAGCGATGAAATATACAAAGAACGCTCCTTTAATATTCTTACCGACTCCGTTTTTGAAAATCAAACCGAAAAAATTCAACTTCAGGGCGTGATTGACTGCTACTTCAAATCAGGCAGCGAGTACTTTATAATAGATTTTAAAACAGACAAGAAATTTAATGATGAAACTTTTAAATCTTATCAAAAACAATTAATGTTTTATTGTGAAGCGGTAAAAGCAATTCATTCAACAGACAAAATCAGAGCATATATTTATTATCTGAACTTAAACAAGTGCTGTGAACTAACTGTTATACCGCCTAAAATATCAGACTAAGCGAGGTATCTATATTATGAAAAACATACTTTTGATAATAAATCCCACAGCAGGAAAAATGAAATCAAAAACTGCACTTTTTGATATGGTAAACACTTTCTGTAAAAATGGTTATTCCGTCAATGTTTCTGTGACGCAGTATCCTGCTCACGGCAGAAAAATTGCAAAGGAAAATGCAGACAAACATGATATATTGGTGTGTTGCGGCGGTGATGGCTCATTAAATGATGTAATAAACGGAATAATCGATTCGGGCTGCAATGTCCCCCTGGGTTACATTCCCGCCGGCAGCACAAATGACTTTGCGGCAGCAACAGGTCTTTCATCAAATCCGCAGGAAGCGGCGGAAAACATATGCAAAGGTTCCCCAAGGAGCATAGATATAGGTAATTTTGAAGGCAGATACTTTTCATATATTGCCTCCTTCGGTGCTTTCACAGCAACAAGTTACCAAACCCCGCAATCCACTAAAAATGCACTGGGACACTTTGCATATGTTATTGAGGGAATAAAAGATATAGGTTCTATTAAACCATATAATGTCAAAATAACCGCTGACGGAAATGTTTTTGAGGGAAATTATATATTCGGTGCCATCACAAATACCACCTCAATAGGAGGCCTTTTAAAGCTTGACAGCAGTCTTGTTTTTATGGATGACGGACTTTTTGAAGTTTTACTTGTAAAATTTCCCACAACTCCCATCGAACTGCATCAAATTGTATATGGTCTTACCTATTCTGATTTTGAAAACAATTCAAGTTTTGAATTTTTTAAGGCATCGGCAATCACTTTGGAGTGCAGTGAATGTTTCGACTGGACATTAGACGGTGAGCATCAGAGCGGGAAAAACAAAGTTGAAATTTTTAATGTAAATAACGGAATTCAACTTATAAAATGACAAATAATTTGACAAATCATCTTGACAACACTGAAAAAACAAGGTAAAATATAATTATCTTTTTGTGTACTAAAATGTTCTTTTCAGATAAAAATTAAAACAACTAAAAAACGCAGGGAGGTGCATATTATGAGCCCAATTATATGTATTGTGCTAATAATTGTATTTGCAGTTCTTGCTTTTTTCGGTGGTATTGTTTACAGGAAAAATATAGCAGAAAAACAGATAGGAAGTGCTGAACAGCAAGCAAAAAATATTGTTAACGATGCTATTAAAAATGCTGAAAATAAAAAAAGAGAAATATTATTGGAGGCTAAGGAAGAAAATCACAGTATAAAAGCAGAACTTGATAAAGAAATCAAAGAAAGGCGTGCTGAAATCCAGAGACAGGAACGCCGCAATCAACAAAAAGAGGAATCTCTGGACAAAAAGACAGAATCATTAGACAAAAAAGATGAACTTCTTAACGAAAAAATAAAAGAAGTTGAAAACAAAAAAGAACAAATAGAAAAAACACTGAAAGACCAAGTTACGACACTTGAAAAACTCTCAGGGCTTACTGCCGCTGAAGCAAAAGAGTATCTTTTGAACAATGTTGAGAGTGAAATCAAGCACGAAACCGCAATCAAAATCAGAGAGGCTGAAGCGAACATTAAAGAGGAAGCTGAAAAGAAGGCTCAGTCTATATTAAGTGCGGCAATTCAAAGATGTGCAGCAGACCATGTGGCAGAAGCAACTATTTCTGTTGTAAATCTTCCGAGCGACGATATGAAAGGCAGAATTATAGGCCGTGAAGGAAGAAATATCAGAACTCTTGAAACCTTAACAGGTATCGATCTTATTATTGATGATACTCCTGAAGCAGTTGTTATTTCAGGTTTTGACCCGATAAGAAGAGAAATCGCAAGAGTTGCCCTCGAAAAACTCATTTCCGACGGAAGAATTCATCCGGCAAGAATTGAAGAAACAGTTGAAAGAGCAAAAAGAGATGTTGAAAACACAATTAAAGAAGAGGGCGAAAAAGCAACATTTGAAACAGGTGTTCACGGACTTCACCCTGACATTATCAAACTTTTGGGTAAGTTAAAATACAGAACAAGTTACGGTCAGAATGTTCTTAAACATTCAATCGAAGTTGCTGAACTTTCAGGAATTATGGCAAGCGAACTTGGTCTTGATCCTACTCTTGCCAAAAGAGCAGGTTTACTTCATGATATCGGCAAAGCAGTTGACCACGAAATTGAGGGAACTCACATTCAGATTGGTGTTGACATTTTAAGGAAACACAAAGAAAACCCAGAGGTAATTCATGCAGTTCATGCCCATCACGGTGATGTTGAAGCAACAACTCCCCTGGCATTTATAATTCAGGCTGCAGATTCAATTTCTGCCGCAAGACCCGGAGCAAGAAGAGAAAATGTAGAGACCTACATAAAGCGTCTTGAAAAACTTGAAGAGATTGCAAACGATTTTGAAGGCGTTGATAATTCATATGCAATTCAGGCAGGCCGAGAAATCAGAATTATGGTTAAACCTGAAGTTGTTAACGATGATGAAGCAGCGTTAATGGCAAGAGATATTGTTAAACGCATAGAAAGCGAAATGGAATATCCCGGTCAGATAAAGGTTAATGTAATTCGTGAAACCCGTGCAATTGATTATGCAAAATAATTTTTCGTAAACTTTAAAAGAAGTTGAACTTCAACCTGAAGTCAACTTCTTTTTTATTATTATATTTTAAAATACTCGGGTATCGGTGCTTCGATGCTCATTCTGATACCGGTTACCGGGTGATTAAAAGTTACTTTTTTGCAATGAAGCATAAATGAACTGTCATCTTTCTGTTTTCCGTACAAAAAATCATTTTTTAATGGGCATCCTATGTATGAAAGATGAACTCTTATCTGGTGCGTTCTTCCCGTAACCGGTCTTACGGTGAGAATTGCATTTTTACCGTTTTCTTTTTCAACTTTATAGTTTGTTACTGCATATTGACCGTCAGATGCTACCACCCTTTTTATTATACTCTCCTTTTCCCTCCTGATAGGTGCGTCTATTGTACCCTCTTTAGGAACAGGAATCCCTTCTGTTATACAGCAATATTCTTTTTCATATATTCCCTTCTGCATTTGCTTTGACAACGAATTTGCCGCCTGGGGTGTTTTTGCTATAATTACAACTCCGGTCGTATCTCGGTCAAGCCTGTTTACAGGTCTGTATGTAAAAGGTATATCTTTAAAATAATACATTACTGCGTTACCTAAAGTATTCAGGTAATTATTAAGTGATGGATGAACCGGCATATCAAGCGGTTTGTTAACCGCAAGTAAATCGTCATCTTCATAAAGTATGTCGATTGGTATATTAACAGGCACAACATTTGCAGAACTTTTTTCGGGCATTATAATTTCCAGTTTATCACCTGTTTTAACTTTAGTCCTTACTGTTTTGCTATCTCCGTTCAACTTTATTCCGTCATTATTTTTAAGGCCTGAAATCAGCCTTCTTGACAGTTTTAATTTGTTTTCAAGAAGGCTTTTGATTTCTTTACCGTCATCTGTTTTATCAATTATCAGTTCAAGTGTTCGCATTTTACTATAACCTCTGCATTTTCTTCAAAGCATTTTGTGTGATTTTCATCTTTTATATGTTCTTTTGAAAGACATTTATAGCATATTTCATTGTCAAGCGGGCGATTATTCAAAAATTTATCGATATTCTCCAAGGTAATATCCGCTATATTTTCTAATGCCTCGTTCGTCAAGAACGCCTGGTGTGAAGTAATTATAACATTCGGCATTGAGATAAGTCTTGCCAAAACATCGTCATCTAAAATATCTCCCGAAACATCCTCAAAAAACAGGTCGCCTTCTTCTTCGTAAACATCAAGGCAGGCACCTCCCACTTTTCTGTTTTTGATTGCTTCAAGCAAATCCTCGCTGTCAATAAGTCCGCCTCTTGAAGTGTTTACAATATAAACACCGTCTTTCATTTTGTCAAGGCTTTCTTTATTTATTATATGTTTTGTTTCCTTTGTTAAAGGACAGTGAAGTGAAATTATATCAGACTCCTTGAAAAGTCTTTCTAAAGATACATAGTTAATATCACTGTCAGAAATCGGATATGGATCGTAACACACTATCTCAGGTCCCAAACCCCTTATGGCATTCATAAAAGTTCTTCCTATTTTTCCGGTTCCTATGATTCCGACCTTTTTGCCGTGGATGTCAAAGCCCTCAAGGCCGCTTATATTAAAATTAAACTCTTTCGTCCTGATATAAGCACGGTGGATTTTCCTGTTTAAAGTCAAAAGCATTGCAAGTGCGTGTTCCGCCACAGCGTACGGAGAATAAACAGGAACTCTTACTATATGAATTCTCCCGTAGGCATATTTAAAATCGACATTATTATACCCTGCACAACGCATTGCAATGAGTTTTACTCCATTGTTACAAAGAACATCTATAACATTCTTATCTATAGTGTCGTTTACAAATGCAACCACTATGTAATAACCTTTTGCCATATATGAAGAATCGTAATTTAATTTGTTTTCAAAATACTTTATTTTGTAATTGTATTTTTCATTAGATTTATCAAACCATTTTATATCATAAGGTTTTGTATCAAAAAAAGCAACTTTTATCATATAATCCTCCGTTTTTGCTGCCTGTTGCGGCAGATAATTTATTTCATATTTATTATTATCATACCGGATTTAATTATACACAAGATTGTATCACATTATTTGCATCAAGGCAATTGATTTTAATGCAAATTTATGGTAAAATTACTTTGGTGATTTTTAATGTCAAAACAGAAACGAATACTTGCAGTAAATGATATATCCTGTTTCGGAAAATGTTCTTTAACAGTTGCACTTCCCATATTAAGTTCATGCGGATTTGAAACAACAGTTTTACCTACTGCACTTTTATCCACACACACAGGCGGATTTACAGGATATACATTTTTAGATCTTACAGGAGAAATGAAAAAAATAATTGATCACTGGAAAAACTTAAAACTCCGGTTCGACTGCATTTATTCAGGATATTTAGGTTCTGAAGAACAAATAAAAATAACTTATAATATTATAAAAGAATTTAAAATTCCTTTAATATTTGTTGACCCTGTTATGGCGGATAACGGAAAATTATATGACGGTTTTTCGTCTGATTTTCCGCAAAAAATGAAAACTATTTGTAAAATTGCCGATATTATTACCCCAAACATAACAGAAGCCTGTCTTCTTACCGACACTTGCTATACCGAAATTCATACCAAAGAATGGGTGCTTGAAATAGCGGATAAACTTTCTTTAATCTGCAAAAAATTTGTAATAACAGGAATTAAACTTGAACCTGATTCTGTAACCACAATTGTTTTTGATAATGGTCAAACAGATTTTATCAAAAACGAAAATATTGATGGTATGTATCACGGAACAGGCGATGTTTTTGCAAGTTCGCTTCTTGCTTCTATTTTAAGCGGAGTTGATTTTAAAACTTCTGCCGAAAATGCAATACTTCAGGTTTGCGACTCTATAATTAAAACACGAAAACTCGGTAAAAATATAACTTACGGTGTGGATTTTGAAGAATGCACCAAAAACCTGATAAAAAGAATAGAAAAATCAGATACTATTTAAAACGGAGGATAATATGAACAAGAAAAAACTTCTTATATTTGACGGAAACAGTATATTTAACCGTGCATTTTACGGAATACGCCTTTTAAGCAATTCAGATGGACTTTACACAAATGCAATTTACGGATTTTTAAACATTTACTTTAAATACATCGAAGAGGAAAAACCGGATTATATTTCGGTTGCTTTTGATATGCGTGCAAAAACTTTCAGACACAAAATGTATGACGGTTACAAAGCACAAAGAAAGGGTATGCCTGAGGAACTTGCAATGCAGATGCCTTATTTAAAGGAAGTTCTCACCTATCTCAATGTAAATATTTTAGGACTTGAAGGTTTTGAGGCAGATGACATAATAGGAACCGTATCCAGAATTTGCGACGAGGAGAATATTTTATGCAGAATAGTCACCGGAGACAAAGACGATTTGCAACTTGCATCGGATAACACTGTTATAAAACTTGTTGTTACAAAAATGGGAAACACTGTAACCACCGACTACGACAAAAACGGCGTGTATGAGAAAATGGGGGTTACTCCCACACAGTTTATTGATGTAAAGGCACTAATGGGTGACACATCTGACAACATACCCGGTGTTAAGGGAATCGGTGAAAAAACTGCCTTTTCGCTTATTAAAGAATATGGTTCTGTTGACGGTGTTTACGAAAATACTGACAAACTAAAAGGTGCCCAAAAAGAGAAAATTATAAACGGAAAAGAAATGGCATTTTTAAGTTATAAACTCGCACTTATAGATCGTTTTGCACCAATAAATTTTTCTTTTGACGACGCATTAATAAACGATCCCGATGAGGACAAACTTGTTTCGCTTCTTACCAAACTTGAATTAAAAACTATTATTACAAAACTAAATCTTAAAGGACCCCAAATAAAAACCCGTTCTTATCCTATAATAAAATTGGACTCTGCTAAAGAAATTCCTGTTTCAGATGTGTTATATTATATTTTAAATACAGACGGTGACGAACTGAAATCTTTGTCTGTATTTGCAAACGGGACGATATATGAAATTAACTATGAAACTGCTTTTGATGTTCTTCACGATATAGAAAACATCAGAAAATTATTTGAAAGCAATTCTGAAAAAGTCTCCCACGGTGTAAAAAAAGACATTGTATTTCTTTATAACAACTTTGAAATTTCTTTTTCGGGAGAAGTGTTTGACACCGAAATTGCAGCATACATTTTAGAACCATCAAAAAACAATTATGTTTTGTCTGAACTCCAAAACGAGTATTTGGGGGTCAAAACAACTGAGGGCTCAGAAGTTGCACTTATTCCGGAACTTATGGCGAACTTTTCTCAAAAGATTCAAAATAATAATCAGGAGGAACTGATTTATAAAATAGAAATGCCATTAATCAAAGTTCTTGCTTCTATGGAAATTGAAGGCTTTAAAGTAGATAAAGAAAGTCTTAATGAACTTTCTGAAAGTTTGGGAAAAAGAATCTCGGAACTTGAAAGCGGCATATATGA
>CAKSDT010000045.1 GCA_934446135.1 uncultured Clostridia bacterium | reverse complement strand
AGAAAAATTCTTTTGACAGTTGCATATGACGGCAGCGGATATTTCGGCTGGCAGAAACAGGCGGACAAAACATATCAGATGTAGCCCAGTTATCTATGTACGGCAAAAACTTCTCGGTTTCAAAGACTGCATCATCAAAACTGCGAATTTTTTCTATCAAAAATGCGTGAAGGTTGTTCTCTTCATAATACTTATGCGGCAAAGTTTTAATAAACTCTTTTGCGTCTCCCGTCTTGCTGAAATCTGCCGCAAACTTTCTTAGTACAGGAGTTCTTATGCCTATTATCAATTCTTCGGGAACTGTAGGAATAAGTTTTTTATGAAACTCTTTATAACTTTCATCAGAAAGTTCAAAAAGGTTATTGATCAGGTTGCTCATTTTTTTCTTCCTCTTTGTGTTTTTCGTCAAACGCGTTTTTTAAAATAAGGTATGCGTCCGACGGTGTTTCGGCACTTAAAACAAGTTTTTCTTCTTCTCTTAATTTCATATCGGTAATTTCACTTTCAAGTCTTCCGCATTTAACATAAATCTTATTAGCCTTTAAAAGTTTTTTAGCCTGTCCGGTCATTTTAAAACTGTAAACCGATTTAACTTTGCAGAGAATTAACATATAAGCGAGTGCAAGTCCGGTTTCACGGTTTACTATTATTCCGCCGTTTAAAAGGTGGGATTCCGTTTCGTAAACCGAAACTATAGGCTCTGTACCCTTTTCTTCTGTTTTAAAAACTGTTCTGTTTCCATTTATTACAATAGTTTCGCACTTCTTTGTTCTCACACTATCGCGGGCATTTTCAAGTATTTTTCCGCTCACACCGTAAGCAGACTTAAATGCAACAAATGAAAGAGGAGGTGCAACAACAAGATTAAGCAAAACACCTATTACACTTTTGTAAACATCCGAAAGATTGGATAAGATTTTGTCATCTTTTAGAACTATAAAAGCAACAACTATTCCTGCTGCATACAAAAGCCTTCCGACAAGAAGTGCCGCAACAGAGGAAAAGTAAATATTTTTGCCTTTTTTAACACAAAGCACACCCGAAATGACCCCAACTGCAACAAGTTCCGTCACAACTATTACAAGACACATAAGTTCATTGTCGTGTATTATATTTTTAAATTCGGGTGAAGTTATAAAGTATGCCAGCACAGGAGTTAAAACACCTGCTGCCAAACCCTGCCTCCAACCGAGAGAAAGTCCGGTAATCAACACTGATATGTTCAGTGTGAGAAACACAAGACTGTTCATTTTAAGTCCGTTGGTTGCAATAAATGAAAACAAAACTCCGGCTGCCGCAAGGAAAAATATTACCGATAATTTTTTAACTGACTGTTTTTTCATAGAAAACATTCCTCTCTTACTACATTCTTTCAGGAATCTCAATTCCAAATATTGAAAGCAATGTTGTTAAAAGTCTGTATACAAGTTTAAGTGCGGAAACACGGGAATACTTTTTAACATCATCTGTTTCCGAAACTACTTTATATTCATGATAAAACTTATTTATCATAACGCACAGAGAATATATATAATCAATCAAAATATTCGGAGCCAAATCGTCCGCCGCACCTTTTACTGCATATGGAAACTCAGTAAGATAAAGATAAAGTTCTCTTTGTTCATCACCTTCGGGAGCAAGAATCAAAGAATCCTTTTGCTCAACTTTTTCAAGTATTGATTTAATCCTTACCGCACTGTACTGAACATACGGTCCCGTTTTACCCTCAAAGGAACAGAATTTATCAATGTCAAAAACATAGTCCTTGTTCCTGTGGTTTGAAAGATCTGCAAACTTTAACGCACCTATTCCGATAATTCTTGCAATTTCTCTTTTTTCTTCTTCTGATGTATCTCCTTTAAGCGAAGTTTCAAGTTTTTTATAAGATTCTTCTTCAAGCGTGTTTATAAGGTCTTCAAGACGCATAACACCGCCCTCACGGGTCTTATACGGCTTTCCGTCTTTTCCGTTCATTGTACCGAATCCGGCAAATGTTAAAGAAAGATTATCTTTAACCATACCGGACATTTCAGTTGCTCTGAAAAGTTGTTTGAAGTGTGTTGACTGCCTGTTGTCCACAACATAAATAATTCTGTCCGGATTTATATTTTCACATCTGTCTATAATTGTTGCAAGGTCTGTTGTTGAATACAAAACCGCACCGTCTGACTTTTCAAGAATAAACGGCGGAAGCGGCGGATTGTCGTCTTCTCTTGATATATCCATTACCAACGCACCCTGGTCCTTGTGTGCAAGCCCCTTCTCTTTAAGTTTCTCAATCATTACAGGCATTATATCCCTGACATCGCTCTCGCCTTTCCAAAGGTCGAAAGAAACGCCCAGTCTTGCATAATTCTTTTTGAGGTCTTTGACAGACACTTCAAGAACTTTTTTCCATATATCAAAATAAACCCCGCTTCCCTTTTGAAGTTCAAAAGTAATTCTGTGGCATTCTTCCATAACGCTTTCATTTTCTTTTGCTTCTTTGCTTTTTTCGGGATATGTTTTTTCAAGGACTTTTATTGTTATATTTTTGTTTCTGTCCTCTTCGGTCTTTAGATTTTCAATTCCGAATTTTTCAATTATCCCCGAAATAACAATGCCCATCTGAAGTCCCCAATCGCCCAAGTGAACATCACCTATTGCGTTTGTTCCCTCAAACCTTAGAATTCTTTTAATGCTTTCGCCTATAATTGCCGAACGCAAATGGCCGACATGAAGTGACTTTGCAACATTCGCACCGCCATAATCAATAACCACAGTATCATTTTTGTATTTTTCAAACATAAAATTTTCGCTTTTTGCCATTTTGTTTATGTAGTCTGTAAGAAATTCATCCGAAACCGAAAGATTAATAAATCCGGGCGGACAAGCCTCTGCCTTTGAAAAAGTGGCATCAAGTGCTATTTTTTCTGCAATTTCCTTTGCCATAACAAGCGGGGCCTTTTTGTATACTTTTGCCATCATAAGACATCCGTTGCACTGGTATTGACATAAATCTTTTCGGTTTGAAACAGTAACAATTGCATATTTTTTATCATAACCCAACTCATCAAATGCCTTTTCAACTTTTTTCTGAAGTAAATCTCTGAAATTCATAACTTGCCGAAACTCCTTATTTTAATATATATTCTTTTATATTTTCAAGTGCTGTATTTTCAAGACTGTCGTCAATTGGCACAAGTCCTTTAAAATCTTGGTATTTATGTTTTAGTGTTCTTTCCAATACTGCATCTGCAAAAAGCGGATTTTTCGGGAAAACAGGACCATGAAGATATGTTCCGAAAACATTTTTATAAATCACACCTTCAAATCCGTCCGAACCGTTGTTTCCGTACCCCTTTACAACTTTTCCGAGCGGTTTTTCCCCATTTATATAAGTAATTCCTCCGTGATTTTCAAACCCTGCAATATCAAAATTTTTGCCGTCAATTTCACAGTTTATTATTATATTTCCTATAAGTCTGGTATCACCCTGAACTGTGTTTATATCAACAATTCCGAGTCCCCCGATTTGTTCTTCTTTGAGTTTATAGTAATTACCCAAAAGTTGATAGCCGCCGCAAACAGCAACTATTGTCTTTCCGCTTTCTGCGTATTCTTTTATTTCATTTTTTAGTTTTAAAAGTTTATCACATACTATCTTTTGTTCTCTGTCCGAACCGCCGCCCAAAAACAAGATGTCGGTATTTTCAAAATCAATTTGGCTTCCATCCAAAACAGATATTATATTTGCCCTTATATTTCTCCATTCAAGTCTTTTCTTTAAAACCTGAATGTTTCCCCTGTCGCCGTATAAATTCAAAAGGTCGGGAAAAAGGTGTGCTATATTAATTTCCATTTTTGTATTTTTCCTCGATTTCCTCTAAAATTTTTCTTGTTGAAAACAGTGCAGTATAATTTACAAGAAGATAAAATGTTTCCCCTTTACCTTCTTTTATTATTTCTTCCGCTCTCTTTTTAAGATTCGGACTTACTACAAGCCTCTCTTTTTCAAGTTCGGCATACTTAAGCCTTAATGCCATATCGGCATAACGCTTTCCCGAAACTGAAAAAGTCAAAACATTTCCTGCAATTATTTCTTCAAAATCAACATCCCAAAGCCACGAAACATCACGCCCGTCCTGTGCACCGTCATTTATTGCAATTAAAACATCTTTTGTTCTGGGGTCTTCGGAAACCGCTCCGACAGACTGATTAAATCCTGCAGGATTTTTTGCAAGAACCAAGAACACATCTTTTCCGTGTATATTAAACTGCTCCATCCTTCCTATCTGCGGAGAATATTTTGCAGCACACGAAATTATTGTTTCATTTTTTATCCCCTCTGTATATGCCAAGAGTGCCGATGCCAGGACATTATATGTGTTATAAAGTCCTCTGCCGTTTAACTCTATCTTTCCTATTTGGTCAACTGTGAAACTGACCTTCGGAAAAACCTTTAAATCTCTCGCATTAAAATCAATGCGGGGTCTTTTAAATCCGCACTCGCAGAACCAATCCCCTATCTGACTGAAATGATAAAAATGATACTGAAGATTTTTTCCGCATCTGTAACAGTGCTGACCGTCCTTTATTTTTGTTTTGTATTCTTTTACCGGCTTTTCTATTCCGAAATAAAGTTTTTTGTTTTTGAAATCATCAACCGAAGCAACTGTTACAGGGTCGTCGGCATTTAAAATAAGTTCGGCGTCGGGAACTTTTTTTATTGCCTTTCTTATATATTCCATCGTAATATCTATCTCGCCGTAACGGTCGAGTTGGTCCCTGAAGAGATTTGTTATTATAATTTTTGAAGGCTTGTAATAGTCGAAAATTCTGTTTGCCCATGCCTCATCGGACTCAAGCATTGCATAGTCCGCGTCAAGTTTTCCGAAAAGCGAACATTTGTCAATAAATGCCGCCGTAACCCCTTCTGTCATATTTGCACCTATTCTGTTGCAAACAACACTGATTCCCTCTTTTTCAAAATAGTCTGCCAAAAGATTGTTTGTAGTCGTTTTGCCGTTCGTTCCCATAACTGCAAATATCTCTTTTCTAACTTTTGATGAAAAAATACTTCCTATTTCGGGATAAAGTTTAAGTGCAAGTTTTCCGGGAGCCGATGTTGCACGCCTTCCCGCAATTCTTAAAGCAAATATAAATATTTTGCAAATAAAAACCGTAAAAATATATCTCATTTTTTCTCCATTCGTGTATAAAATAACCGATTGAGGTAAATAATAGTTTTACCTCACAAAAAAACATTCGCATTTTTCATTAGTGACCGCAAAAGTAAACACTCTTGCGGTCGCTTTTGTGTTATTTTTTGAAACAATACCCTATTCCTCTCTTGGTTACTATGTATCTTGGTTCTGCGGGATTGTTTTCAAGTTTTTCCCTCAACCGTCTGACCGTTACATCAACAGTTCTCATATCGCCGTAATACTCATAACCCCAAACCTTTTCAAGTAAAATCTCTCTCGAAAAAATCTTTTCGGGAGAAAGTGCAAGAAATTTTAAAAGTTCAAATTCCCTGAAAGTGAGATCTAAAACTTTTCCGTCCTTAATTGCTTCGTATTTTCCGAGATCTATGGTAAGACCGTCAAACTTCAGCACTTCGCTTTCATCGGCAGGCTTAGTTTCGGGTGATGTTCTCCTTAAATTTGCTTTAACCCTTGCCATAAGTTCACGGTTTGAAAAAGGCTTTGTGCAATAATCGTCAGCACCGAGTTCAAGACCTAAAACCTTGTCTATTTCATCTGCCCTTGCCGTAAGCATAATTATAGGCACATTTTTAATTGCCCGTATTTTTTTACATACTTCAAACCCATCCATTTTAGGAAGCATTACATCTAAAAGAATAAGGTCAGGGTCGTTTTTAACGGCACTTTCATATCCTTCTTCACCGTCATAGGCACAAAAAACCTCGTACCCTTCTTTCTGGAGGTTGTATTTTAAAATGTTAACTATTCCGTGTTCATCGTCTACTACCAATATCTTTTTATTCAAATTACACTCACCCCTCTGAATATATATTTTATCATAAACAAGCATTAAAATCAACAATTTTACAATATATTTGCAAGTGTTGGTTTTGAACTTTCAACAGCCTGAGAAAACAAGAGTTTAAAAGTCTCTAGATTTGAATACATTTCGTCATATTTTTCAAATTCAGAAAATGCTTTAAGCATACGAAGTGTCTGGGACATTTCATTTAAATCCTTATGATCGTTAAACATCATAAGCACATTTTTTATTTTGTCCCATCTGTCGTTTAATTTATCTATATCTTTTCTTGCAGAATCAATGTTTTCATCATAAACTGACTGCTCAATGCTTTTTATCATTGAATCAATTTCGGCCTTGTATTTTCCAACCGAATATTCGTAATAACATATTCCCAAAATTACAAGAATAAGCACTAAAACAGAACAAATAAAAGACTTCATCTAATTCTCCTTTTTTTGTATATATATATTTCCGCTGTAGTCGGAACTTAATAAAAATACTTCTTTCGGACTCTTAACACCGTTTTTAAAAAGTATATCGGAAAGCCACTTTTCATCTTTTCCGATTTCGGCAAGATTAGTTTCATCAATGTCCCCGTCTTTTATTATGTTTCTGTGAAGCGAGGCTCTTTCAGGTTTTATATTAAGGTCCTTCGGGCAAACAGGTCTTACAACCTCTTTCGGAACAACACTTAACTGTCCGTTGGTTTCAAGCACGGCAAAAGCAATGTCGGAAACCGTTGTATAACCGCTTATTCTTAGTTGCTCAAACAAATCATCTATATTAAACCTAACTTTTTTAAGTTCTCCAATATTTATTTTTCCGTCGGATATAACAAGACTTGGGCTTCCGGTAACCATTTTTCTGAAAAAATTGGATTTTTGGGAAACAAAAGATAAAACTATTTCAGAAACAGTTAAGACTATTATGGGTATAACGCCTGATATAAGCGGATTGCCTGTAGACTGCATCGGAACAGTTGCAAGATCTGAAATCATAATTGCAAGAACAAGTTCACTGGGTTGAAGCTCACCTATCTGCCTTTTTCCCATCCATCTGAACAGTATTATAATAAGAAAATAAAGTATAAGAGTTCTTATAAGAGAAATTGCCATAAAATCACCTCTTTTTATATTTTTACCCAAAGCTTAAAGAGTATACTTTATGTGTTGCAATTAACATAAATAAATGTTATAATTGTATATGTTATTTTTACGGAGGATTATTATGAAAAAAACAGTTCCGGGCTTTATAGTTTTAATTTCGGTCTTATTTTTATCAATTTCTGTTTGTGCATCGGACGGAATAAGCAAGCAGACAAAAACAGTTGTCTCCGAAGTTGACGGCACTTCCGAGTACACCGTTATTACGGCAAACAAGTTTGACGCCGACACATATGTACTTTTTGAATTTGACGGCTTGATATTTGAAGAAAGTGATTACTATTACTGCAATGTTAAAATTGACGGTGCAGGATCAAACAGTTGTTCTGTTGAAAGCGTCGGCAATAATAAAAGTCTTGTGCGTTTAAGCCTTTACGGTGTTCAAACCGGAATTCACACTTTTTCTTTAACTCTTGAAAAAAACAATTCCGAAACAGTTTTTAACGATCTTACTTTCGATATTGAAATTGTTGACCCTTTTGATTATCCTAACAACGGCCTTATAGCAAATAAAGAGGATATTATATCCGAAGGTGAAAGTGACTTTAAGATATCATTTTACTCAAATAGTTACTACGACGGTAAAATTATCAAAATGCTCGGCAAAGACGGCTCTGTTTATGCCACAGGAGTAGATTCGGGTGCTTACTCGTCGTATGAATATATCAATGACGAAAGATATGATGATGTTTTTTCTCCTAATATTCCCGAAAGCAGCAGAGCAATGCACAAAACGGTAAAAACAGCCGACACAGTTTATGCTGCAAAAAAAATTACGGCAGGAGTTTATGATCTTGGTGTTTATGATGAAAACGGTGAAAGAATACTGCTTTTTGAAAATTACTTAACCGTAACATCAAAACCTGTCATTTCTTTCATTCAATACGGAAGCAATTTCTTTTCCGGAAATGTGGAAAAAGGCGGAAATACACTTTATATTACCGTTAGCGGAAAAAACATAAATCCTGAAGATTTTAACATTTCCCTTTTTGACGATGAAAATAAAAAAGTTGCATCGTGCAGCGAGTGGATAATGACAAACAATTACGGTTCTTACACAGAATACTCTGTTAAAATGACAGTTGAGGAAGGGGTAATTTTAAGTACGGGTAATACTTCAACAAAATATTATACTCCCAAAGTAGTATCTGACAAAGAATTTATTTTGGAAGAAGACGCAAAAAACTCCGAACTTATAATTTGTGATTTTAGAGCAATATGCTCTATATTTGTTCCGAACCCGGATTATGCAAACTTTGTTATTAAAACATCGGGATACAATAATTACAAGAAACTTAAATTAACACTAAGTTCTGACTCTGAAACAAATTATGAAATTTACGCAATTCCGACAGAAGACGGAATTTTGGATGTTATTTTTACCGACTACAGCGGCCGTACAGTAAAACTTAATAAGGATGAACAATATACAATAAATATTAAATCCTACAATGAATACAACCGCGAATGGGAATATTACGGATTAGATTACAGATATTACAATTCCAACCTTGCTTATGAATATTACGAACCTGAAGATATTGTTACAGGATATGTATCTACATCAAGCGTATATCTTAATGTCGGTATTACAATTCCGGCAAACCTTGCAGACGAATATAAAGAAAATCTGTTTTATGTTGATGCCCGGAATGTTGACGGAACTAACTATAAAATAAATAATTTTAACTTTGAGAAAACAACTTCGGCAGACGGAAAGTTTACCTATCTTGATTATACAGGGGATGTATCAAAACTTCTTCCGTTCGGAAAATACAGCCTTGAACTTTTGTACGGTGATGAGTCTATTTATTCTGCACCGTACAATATATACAGTGATTCGGACGATGTATTGGTATGTACCCAAAATTTTGGCATCTTAACTGCATTAAACGGTTTTGAAATATATTCTACGGATAAAATCAATAATGCACAGGTTGTCCTGTATGATATTATAAATACAACTCCTGATAAAACCGTAACGCTTAATCTTAAAAATGTAATTGGAACCAATTTTTACAACATAACAAATACGGAATTTGATTTTTCGGTTCCTTACTTCTATGAAGTAAAAGTAAACGGTAAAACCAAATATTCCAATTTTCATAACCCGGAATATTTTGTATGGATCGGCAAAACCGTTAACGAAAATGCAAGATATTCAATTGATGTAAAACAAAAAGACGGCGGAACAATTTCATCATCAATAGGCAGCGTTGCAAAAGAAGGAGAATTTGTATTTATAAATACAGTTCCAGACAACGGATTTGAATATACTCCGCTTTCTGTTAAAGTAAACGGCAAAAAGATTTACGGCAGAGGCTTTATGCTGACTGAAAATTCGGTAATAGAAGCGTCTTTTGAAAAGGAAAGAAAAGAAAAATACTTAGTTTCAATAACTTTTGACGACAGCGATTCAAATATAATCGCAAAAAAACAGTTTTATATGGGTGAGGGCGAAATACTGACATTTCCCGAAACTAGCGGAGATATGGTTTTTGCTTCAGCGTACTATTTTACGGACGGAAATTATACTTTCCTTCCAAAAGGTGAAAACAGTATTGTAATGCCCAAGGGAGATACGCAGGTTTATGTTTCTTATATAACCCCTATTCACATATCTTCTGAGCAGGATCTTGTAAATCTAAACGGCGATTCATATTCTTATTATATTTTAGACTGTGATATTACACTTACCGCTCCGTGGAGAACAATATCTTCTTTTACCGGAACCATAGACGGTAATAATCACATAATTAAAAATATGATTATACCCGGAAACACAAATGTGTCATTTATTTCTTATGTTTACAATGCCTATATAAAAAATCTGGGAATCGAAATTGAATACTCTTCAAATGAAAATTCAATATTTTCAGGTTTTGCTGATTGTATAAATAACTCTCTTGTAGAAAATTGTTTCATTAAAGGCAAAGTTAATATGACAGACAATTATTACACAACAAATACCGCAATCGGATTTGCCAACACTGTAAATCATTCGCAAATCAAAAACTGCTATTCAAATATGGATATGTCACTTAAGGCAACTTCGAACATTGCAACAGGATTTATAAATACTGCTGAAGACTCAGAAATTACAAACTGTTACAGCAATACGGTTATAGAATATTCATCGGAAAATATAAATACATTCACAGGATTTATAAATTCAGCAACAGAATGTCAAATAAACAATTGCTACTATAACAAGGGTGAAAATTTCGCCGAAAGTTCATATGGCATACCGCTCTCTGAAGAGGATATGAAAAATAAAGATGTATACCGAAACTGGAATTTTACAAAAGTTTGGTTTATTGACGGAAAACTCCCCCGCCTTTTATCAATCGAGGGACCGATTTCCGCAAAACTTTTAAGAGCGGTTAAGTCGGAAAACTCCGATAATATAGAAATATATGTCGGTTTAAGCAAAGATTTTAACGGCCAAATGATAGCAACGAGATATTTTGACGGAAAGTTTACCCAAATGTATGAAAACATATCGGAAAATCCAAAACAGGCAAAATTTTATGTTAAAGACGGTTTTGATAAAGTTAAAGTGTTCTTTATAAAAGATTTTCAGTCGCTTTCCCCGGTATGTGACTATGTAGAGATTGACAAAAGCGATATAACTATAAAATAACAGGTGATAGAGTGAAAAATCAATTTATAGCGGTATCCCGAGAGGATATGGAAAAACGAAATATAGAGCAATTTGACTTCATAATATATTCTGCCGATGCTTATGTTGACCATTCCTCGTTCGGACACGCAATAATAGGCAGAGTTCTAGAGTCCGAGGGGTTTACTGTCGGCATAATCGCCCAACCCGACTGGCACAGTGCAGAAAATTTTAAAACACTCGGAAGGCCCAAATATGCAGCACTGGTGTCAACCGGCAATATTGACTCAATGGTGTGTCACTATACAGCATCAAGAAAAAAAAGGAACGATGACAGTTACTCTCCTGGCGGAAAAGCGGGATTTAGGCCTGACAGACCGGCTATAGTCTACACAAACAGAATCAAAGAGGCATTTCCCGATATTCCTGTTATTATGGGCGGACTCGAGGCATCATTAAGAAGGTTTGCCCATTATGATTACTGGGACGATAAAGTACGCCATTCAATTTTAATTGATTCCGGTGCAGACCTTATAATCTACGGCATGGGAGAACATCAAATTGCAGAAATCGCAAACAGATTGAGATGCGGTGAAAAAGTTTCCGAACTTACAGATATTGACGGGACATGCTATCTTTCAAAAACTATTCCTGCGGGAAAGGTCTTCGCCTGCCACTCATTTGAGGAAGTAAAATCAGACAAGGTTAAATATGCCGAAAGTTTTATGATTCAGTACAAAAACCAAGACCCTTATTCCGGTAAGACTGTAATCCAAAAACACAACGATATGTATGTTGTCCAGAATAAGCCTTCAAAACCGCTTACAAGAAGTGAAATGGACAGGGTCTATTCACTGCCGTTTATGGGAACATATCATCCTATGTATGAAAAAGACGGCGGCATACCTGCTATAAAAGAAGTTAAGTTCAGTTTAACATCATCAAGAGGATGTTACGGAAACTGTAATTTCTGTGCTCTCGCCTTTCATCAAGGCAGAATAATTACATCAAGAAGCCAGAAATCACTTATAAAAGAAGCAGAAAAAATGGTCTGGGATTCTGAATTTAAAGGATATATTCATGATGTAGGAGGTCCTACTGCAAACTTTCGGAAACCGTCTTGTAAAAAGCAGGGAGAAAAAGGCAGCTGCCCGAACAGACAATGCTTATTTCCAAAACCTTGTGAAAATCTTGAAATTGACCACACGGAGTATGCTGAACTTTTGGAAAAACTAAGCCAAATTCCCAAAGTTAAAAAAGTGTTTGTAAGATCCGGCATAAGATACGATTATCTTATTTATGATAAAAATGATAAATTTTTCAGACAACTTTGCGAAAAACATGTAAGCGGACAACTTAAAGTTGCTCCCGAACATATTTCGGACAATGTTCTTTACTATATGGGAAAACCTGCCAAAAATGTTTATGAAAAATTCTGCAAAAAGTATTTTGAAATAAATAAGGAACTGGGAAAAGAGCAGTATGTAGTACCATATCTTATGTCAAGCCACCCAGGAAGTACACTTAAAGACGCAATCGAACTTGCTGAATTTTTAAGAGATACACATTATATTCCCGAACAAGTGCAGGACTTCTATCCGACACCCGGAACAATGTCAACTTGTATGTTCTTTACAGGTCTTGACCCAAGAACAATGGAAAAAGTCTATGTCCCGAAAAGTTATGAGGAAAAGAAAATGCAAAGGGCACTTTTGCAGTATAAAAGACCTGAGAATTACGAGATAGTTAAAAAGGCACTTTATAAGGCAGGCAGGACAGACCTTATAGGTTTTGGCCCGGAATGTCTTATAAAACCGAGAGTCATAAAAAACAAATCTAAGGATGGCAAAGGAGTTAATAAAAATGGCAAAGATAATAGACGGAAAAGCAATTTCTCAAAAGATAAAGGACGAGTTAAAGTCAGAGGTGGAAAACCTAAAAAAAGAAGGTAAAAAAATAGGTCTTGCGGTCATTCTGGTGGGTGACGATCCTGCATCAAAAGTTTATGTCGGAAATAAGAAAAAAGCATGTGAATATATAGGCATTTATTCAGAAGAATATGTTCTCCCGGAAGAAACAACGCAAAAAGAACTTACAGACCTTATAGAAGTATTAAACGAAAGAAATGACATTTCAGGAATTCTGGTTCAACTTCCGCTTCCTGAACATATTGACGAAAAAGCGGTTATAAACACCATAAATCCAAAAAAAGATGTCGATGCTTTTCATCCCGTAAATGTAGGAAAAATTATGATTGGCGACTTTGATTTTGTTCCCTGCACTCCTTATGGTGTTATGCACCTTATTAAGGAAACGGGAACGGAAATAAAAGGTAAAGAATGTGTGGTAATCGGAAGAAGCAATATAGTAGGAAAGCCTCAGGCAATGCTCCTTCTTCATGAAAACGGAACAGTTACGGTCTGCCATTCAAAAACAAAAAACTTAAAAGATGTAACACGCCGTGCCGACATCTTGGTAAGTGCAGTTGGGAAGGCAAACTTTGTTACTAAAGATATGGTCAAAGAAGGTGCTGTTGTAATTGATGTCGGAATGAACCGCAACAGTGACGGAAAACTTTGCGGCGATGTTGACTTCGAAAATGTAAAAAATGTTGCGTCATATATAACTCCCGTCCCCGGCGGAGTGGGTCCTATGACCATAGCAATGCTTATGAAAAACACCGTGAAAGCCGCAAAAATTCAATAATCATATACAAACTAATCTCCGCCTAAAAAGGCGGAGTTTTCATACATTTGGCTTTTGCCATTAAATGCCCGGCCGGTAACCTGCCGT
>CAKSDT010000044.1 GCA_934446135.1 uncultured Clostridia bacterium | reverse complement strand
GTACCTTGGCAATACGATAGATATACATAGCGGCGGAAAAGATCTTATGTTTCCGCATCACGAAAATGAAATAGCAGAAAGTGAGTGTGCTAACGGATGCACATTTGCAAGATATTGGATGCACAACGGGTTCATAAATGTAAATAATGAAAAGATGTCAAAATCTAAAGGTAATTTTTTTACAATTCGTGATATTGCTGAAAAATACCCATACAGAGTAATCAGGTTTTTCATGCTGTCTGCACATTACAGAAGCCCGATTAACTTTTCGGATGATTTGCTCTCGCAGTCGGCGAACGGACTCGAAAGAATTGACAACTGTTTTGAAAATCTTAACTTTTCATTGAAGAATCAAACCGAAGGAAAAGATATTCCTGATTTTGAAAATTACAGAACAAAATTTAAGAATGCAATGGATGATGATCTTAACACTGCAGATGCAATTTCTGTGTTATTTGAATTGGTTAAAGAAATCAACACCAAACTGGCGGAAAATGTGCTTTCGGCAGAAGGTATGGAATATAGTCTGAGGTTATTGACAGAACTTTGCGATGTCTTAGGAATAGCACCCGAGGCAAAATCTCAGGTACTTGATGATGAGATAGAAAAAATGATTGAAGAAAGACAAAACGCAAGAAAAAATAAAGATTTTAAGCGGGCAGACGAAATAAGAGATGAACTTAAGGAAAAAGGCATAATTCTTGAAGATACGCCTCAGGGAGTAAAATGGAAAAGGGCTTAGAAATTTTTGAACAAAGAAAGCACCTTGAAATCAATGAATATTCTCCGCTTACACTTGCGTTTTTAGGTGATGCGGTATATGAATTGTTCATAAGGTCTAATCTTGTTAAGGATACAAATACATCACCTAATGTACTCCACAAAAGAGCAGTTGTTTTTGTTAAAGCATCCGCACAGTGTGATGCTTACGATAGGATAGAGCCGCATCTGAACGAAGATGAAGTAAGAATGTTCAAGAGAGGAAGAAATTCTAAAGTTAACTCCAAAGCAAAAAATGCTGATCTTGCAGAGTATAAAAAAGCGACAGGTTTTGAAACACTTTTAGGATATTTGTATATAAAAGGCGATACTGAGAGGTTGTATGAACTTTTGAATATTGCGACGCAATTTGAATAAATATTTGTATATTCTTAAAAATAGTTGTATAAACCATTTTTAAGGATGTGATTCGCAATAAAAATTTCAAATTATTTAAAGATGTCTTTAGGCGTTTTGATAATGGCAATTTCTCTCAATGTTTTTATGATACCGTGCAAAATTGCCGCAGGAGGGGTAGGAGGTATAGCAACAATTCTTGAAATTGTTTTAAAAATACCTTCATGGATTACTATAATAGGAGTCAATGTTCCTCTCTTTATAATGGCATACAGAAATATAAATAAAAACTTTCTTATTAATTCTATAATCGGGACGATGCTTTATTCACTGTTTACAGGAATTATAAAAATGCCTCCTGTTACAAGTGATGTATTGCTTTCTTCGGTAGTCGGCGGACTTTTAATGGGTCTTGGTGTCGGAATTGTTATGATATGCGGTGCATCAACCGGAGGAACAGAGATAGTAGCAAAAGCCGTTAGTAAGAAAAGAAATCTTTCTATAGGCACACTGATTTTGATAATTGATGGAATTGTTATTATTGTGTCGGGTTTTGCTTTTGGGGATTTTGAACTATCATTATATGCCTGTCTTTCGGTTTTTATATCGTCTAAAACGGTCGATTATGTGATTTCGGGTTCGGAATTCTCAAAATGTGTCTTTATAATCAGTCAAAAATCTGACATTGTTGCAAAACAAATAATCACTAAACTTGAAAGAGGAGTTACTGGAATAAGTGCAAAAGGTATGTATACCGGAAAAGGTTGTAATATGCTTTTGTGTGCAGTTCCAAAGACTGAAGTACACACACTTAAAAATTTAATACTCAGCGTGGACAATCAGGCATTCATAATTTTTTCGGATGCAAAAGAGGTTTACGGAATGGGTTTTAAAAATAATATCACATAAAGGAGAAGAGTAATGGACGGTACTCTCATTAATCAACTTAATTTAATGGCATATAAGATAAGAAAAGATGCTATTGAAGGAATATATAATGCCGGTTCGGGTCATCCCGGGGGTTCGCTTTCCATAGCGGAAATACTTTCGGTTCTTTATTTTAAGGAAATGAATATAAATCCTAAAGATCCTAAAAACTCCGAAAGAGACAGATTTGTTCTTTCAAAGGGCCATTGTGCTCCGGCATATTACGGTGCTTTGGCAGAGAGAGGATATTTTCCTGTTGAAGATATTAAAACACTCAGAAAAACAGAGAGTTATCTTGAGGGACATCCGGATATGAAGGGGACTCCCGGAGTTGATATGTCATCCGGTTCACTTGGTCAGGGTATTAGTGCGGCATGCGGAATGGCACTTGCCGGAAAGATTGATAATAAAAATTACAGGGTATATACGATTCTGGGTGACGGTGAAGTAGAAGAGGGACAGGTTTGGGAGGCCTCGATGTATGCCGCTCACTACAAACTTGACAATCTTACAGTATTTATTGATGTTAACGGGTTGCAGATAGACGGATCAACTGATGAGGTTATGTCATCGGCACCTATTGATGCTAAATTTAAGGCATTTGGTTTCAATGTTATCAAAGTCGATGCACATGATGTTGAACAAATTTATGATGCAATCCAGGAAGCAAAAGCAGTTAAAGGGAAGCCTACTGCAATAGTTTGTAAATCTGTAAAAGGAAAAGGCGTTTCTTATATGGAAAATGAAGTTAATTGGCATGGTGCTGCTCCTGACAAAGAACTCTATAAAGTTGCTATTTCGGAACTTGATGAAAAAATCGAAGAATTGGATGAAATTTGTAAATGAGTGAAACAGTGAAAATTGCAACCAGAGAGGCGTATGGAAAGGCCCTTGCTGAATATGCAAAAGAATATGATTTTGTGGTGCTTGATGCAGATCTTGCTGCTGCCACAAAAACAGGAATATTTAAAAAAGAATACCCCGACAGATTTTTTGATACGGGCATTGCAGAAGGAAATATGATGTCGGTTGCTGCGGGTATTGCAACTTGCGGCAAAACTGTTTTTGCAAGTTCGTTTGCAATGTTTGCAGCAGGAAGGGCATTTGAGCAAATAAGAAATTCTATAGCATATCCGAAACTTAATGTAAAAATAGGTGCAACCCACGCAGGAATTTCTGTAGGTGAGGACGGTGCGACACATCAGTGTCTTGAAGATATCGGACTTATGAGAACGATTCCGAATATGGTTGTTATAAATCCTTGTGACGGATATGAAGCAAAGATGGCAGTGAAGGCTTCGCTTGAACATAACGGTCCTGTATATTTGAGATTTTGCAGACTTGCAAAAGAACAATTTCTTGACAAGGTGCCGGATTATAAATTTGAGATTGGTAAGGGCTTTGTTTTGAGAGAAGGGAATGATGCAACAATTGTTGCGTGCGGACTTATGGTTTATGAAGCACTTGATGCAGCAGAAAAACTTGAACAAGAGGGAATATCTGTAAGAGTTATAAATATGCCTACGATTAAGCCGATTGACAAAGATATACTTGTTAAAGCGGCAAAAGAAACCGGCGGAATAGTTACAGCCGAAGAACATAATATTATCGGCGGGCTTGGAAGTGCAGTCGCAGAAACAGTTTCTGAGCATTATCCTGTTCCTGTTTTGAGAGTGGGAACTGCTGATAAATTCGGAACTTCAGGAAAACCGTCTGAACTTTTTGAATTATATGGACTTACATCATCAAACATTGTTAATAAAGTGAAAGAAGTAATAAAATTTAAATAATGGGAGGAATATAAGATGGCAGAAAACAGAATGATAGGAGATTATCCGGTAATAGGTATCAGACCTACAATTGACGGAAGAAGGGGAAAACTTAAAGTTCGCGAATCTTTGGAAGAACAGACCATGAATATGGCAAAGTCTGCAAAGAAACTTTTTGAAGAAAACTTAAAGTATTCAAACGGAGAACCTGTTAAGGTTGTAATTGCAGATACCACAATCGGAAGAGTTGCAGAAGCAGCTGCTTGTGCTGATAAATTCAGAAAAGAGGGTGTTGCAATAACCCTTACCGTTACACCTTGCTGGTGCTACGGTGCCGAAACAATGGATATGGAAAGAGACACTATTAAGGGTGTTTGGGGATTTAACGGAACCGAAAGACCGGGTGCAGTTTATCTCGCATCCGTTTTGGCTACACATAATCAAAAAGGTCTTCCTGCATTCGGAATTTACGGTCACGAGGTTTTAGACAGTGATGATACTGAAATTCCTTGTGATGTTAAGGAAAAACTTTTGAGATTTGCAAGAGCAGCAGTTGCCGTTGCCACAATGAGAGGTAAATCATATCTCCAGATTGGCTCGATAACAATGGGTATCGGCGGTTCTATAATTGATCCTCATTTTATTGAAGATTACCTCGGCATGAGAGTTGAATCTGTAGATGAAGTTGAAATAATAAGAAGAATGACAGAGGGCATTTATAACCATGCGGAATATGAAAGAGCCCTTGAATGGACTAAGAAAAACTGTAAAGAAGGCTTTGACAAGAATCCTGACTTTATGCAACTTACAAGAGAAGAAAAAGACAAACAGTGGGAATTTGTTGTTAAAATGTATTGCATAATAAAAGATTTATTTAACGGAAATAAGAATCTTCCGGAAGGCTGCGAAGAAGAAATGGTTGGACATAATGCAATTGCCGGCGGATTCCAGGGGCAGAGACAGTGGACAGACTTTTATCCAAACTGCGACTTCCCGGAGGCTTTGCTTAATACATCATTTGACTACGACGGTGCAAGAGAACCTTATGTGCTTGCAACTGAAAATGATGTTCTCAACGGTCTCGGTATGCTCTTTATGAAACTTCTTACAAACAGAGCACAAATATTTGCTGACGTTCGTACATATTGGAGCGGCGACGCTGTTAAGAGAGTTACAGGCTATGATATAGAAGGAAAGGCAAAAGAGGCAGATGGATTTATTCACCTTATAAACTCCGGTGCTGCTTGCCTTGATGCTTCGGGTGAGGCAAAAGATGCCGACGGTAATTCTACTATGAAACCGTGGTATGAAATCACAAAAGAAGATCAGGACGCAATACTTAATGCGACAACTTGGAATCCTGCCGACAGAGGATACTTCAGAGGCGGCGGATATTCTTCAAGATTTGAAACAAAAGCAGAAATGCCTGCTACAATGATAAGACTTAATCTTGTTAAAGGCATAGGTCCTGTGCTTCAGATTGTTGAAGGTTGGACAGTTCATCTTCCTGAAAAAGTTTCTGATACTCTTTGGAAGAGAACGGATTACACATGGCCTTGCACTTGGTTTGCTCCGAGATGCACAGGAGAGGGTGCTTTTAAATCAGCATATGATGTTATGAATAACTGGGGTGCAAACCACGGTGCAATTTCATACGGTCATATCGGTGCAGATCTTATAACAATGTGTTCAATTTTAAGAATTCCTGTTGCAATGCACAATGTTCCTGAAGATAAAATCTTCAGACCAACATACTTTAACGCATTTGGTCAGGATAAAGAAGGTCAGGACTTCAGAGCATGCGAAGCACTTGGCCCAAAGTACGGAAAAATTTCAAAATAATTATTTTTACCAAAAGTTGTGCTTTTGCACAACTTTTGGTACTCTTATAAATGATGAAAAGAGGACATAATATGAAAAAAATGTTATCCTTTGATTTTGGTGCAAGCAGCGGCAGAGCAATTTTGGGGACTATTGAAAACGGTGTGCTTAAACAAGAGGAAATGCACAGGTTCAGCAATGACCCTGTTGAAGTTAACGGGACATTTCAGTGGGATGTTTTAAGGCTGTTTTACGAGATTAAACAAGGCATATTAAAATGTGTTAATGCAGGACACAAAGACATTGATTCCATAGGAATTGATACATGGGGTGTTGATGTCGGCTTTTTGGATAAGAAAGGCAGATTGCTTGCAAATCCCTTTCATTACAGAGATGTTATTACTGAGGGTATAATTGAAAAGGCAACAAAAGTTATGCCGGCTGAAGAACTTTATAAAGAAACAGGAATTCAGTTTATGAACTTTAATACTTTATTTCAATTGTATGCAATGAAACTTGATGATTATATTCCCAGCGAGAATGCTGATAAGATGTTGTTTATGCCTGACTTATTTATTTATATGCTTACAGGCAAGAAAATAACCGAGTATTCAATAGCAAGTACAAGCCAGTTGCTTAAGGCTGATACACGAAATTGGTCCGAAAAAGTTATAGATACCTTTGGCATCAATAAAGATATGTTATGCCCCATTGTAAAGCCGGGTACGGTTGTGGGAACACTTACGAAAGAACTTGCGGATGAACTCGGATGCGGCCAGATTCCTGTCGTTGCAGTTGCAGGACACGATACAGCATCGGCGGTTGCAGCAATTCCCACAGAAGGAGATAATTACGCTTATATAAGTTGCGGAACATGGTCTTTGTTTGGTACAGAACTTGACGCACCTTTAACAGATGAAAAGGCATATGAAGCAGACTTTACTAATGAAGGCGGAGTTTTTGATAAAATCAGATATCTTAAAAATATAATAGGATTATGGCTTATTCAGGAATGTAAGAGACACTGGGACAGAA
Source organism: uncultured Clostridia bacterium (assembly GCA_934446135.1). Taxonomy (GTDB): domain Bacteria; phylum Bacillota; class Clostridia; order RGIG6154; family RGIG6154; genus CAKSDT01. The sequence goes on along the minus strand of CAKSDT010000044.1, from coordinate 6,931 downwards.
GAGGAAATGTTAAATCTTTTGCTGAACTTGTAACACTTGCTGAGAAAGAGCCTGAGTTTAAATGCTTTATTAATCCTTCTGATGAAAGATTTATGGCTCCAAAAGATATGCCGAACAGAATTCAGGAATACTGCAGGGAAACAAATCAGCCTGTTCCCGAAAATGAGGGACAGATTGTAAGATGTATAGTTGAAAGTCTTGCTTTAAGATATCGTCTTGTCGTTGATGATCTTGAGAGACAAATCGGTAAGGATTTAAAAACCATACATATGATAGGCGGAGGTATTAATAATAAACTTCTCTGTAAGTATACAGCAAACGCAACAGGAAGAAAAGTAGTTGCCGGACCTGTTGAGGCAACCGCTATGGGAAATCTTCTTATGCAAGGTTATGCTTTGGGTGAAATTAAAAACCTTTCGGAACTCAGAAAAATTGTAAGAGCATCAACACCGGTAGAAGTATATGTACCTGAAAACAGGGATGCTTGGGAACTTGCGTATGAAAGATTTTTAAAGGTAACTAATTGTAAATAATTTAAGACGGAGCATATGATTTTTCATATGCTCCGAAATAGGTGATAAATTGAGTAATTTAAATGACAAACAACAAGAGGCTGTAAATACTGTTGAGGGTTCTTTGCTTATTCTTGCAGGTGCAGGAAGCGGAAAAACAACGGTATTGATTAACAGAATTGAAAATATGATAGTAAACCACAGGATTATGCCGTGGAATATACTTGCAATCACGTTTACTAATAAGGCGGCAAATGAAATTAAAAACCGTCTTGAATCAAAACTTGGCAGTATGGGACTCGACATAAACACAGGGACATTTCACTCAATATGTGTCAGAATATTAAGGCGTGAATGTGAAAAAATAGGATATAAATCAGGTTTTACCATATACGATTCGGCCGATCAGGTGACACTTATAAAAGAATGTATCAAAGAACTTAATATATCTGATAAGGAGTTTCCGCCTAAGGCAGTTTTAATCATAATCAGCAGTGCCAAAGACAAACTTGTTTCACCGGCCGAATTCGAAAAAGGAACAATTGCTGATTTCAGATTGGCAAAAATTGCAAAGATATATACAGCGTATCAAAAGAAATTGAAGCAGTATAATGCTTTCGATTTTGATGATTTGATTGGTAAGACTGTAGAATTGTTTGAAAACAATCCGGATGTTCTGGAATTTTACCAGGACAGGTTTAAATATATAATGGTTGATGAGTATCAGGATACATCGCATAGTCAGTATAGATTAATATATAATTTGGCAAAAAAACATAAAAACATTTGTGTTGTAGGCGATGATGATCAGTCAATTTATAAATTCAGGGGTGCGGATATAAGTAATATTTTGAGTTTCGAGAAGCAATTTAAAGGTGCTAAAGTAATCAAACTTGAGCAAAATTACCGTTCAACCCAACCAATATTAGATGCCGCAAATCAAGTTATTTCAAATAATAAATCAAGAAAACAAAAAAGGTTATGGACTGCAAATGAAAGCGGAGAAAAACTTAAGGTGTATACAGCCCTAAATGAGAGGGATGAGGCTTCGTATATAGTTGAAAATATAAAGAAGCATATAGACGATGGCGGAAAATACAGCGATGTTGCAGTTTTATTCAGAATGAATGCACAGTCTCGTGTAATAGAAGAAGCATTTATGAAAAACACAGTTCCCTACAGACTTTTATCCGGAACAAAGTTTTATGACAGAAAAGAAATTAAGGATGTTGTTGCTTACTTAAGGGTTATATGCAATCCCGGAGATGACATCAGTTTGCTTAGAATTATAAATGAGCCCAAACGATCCATTGGAAAGACGACAGTTGACAAATTAAAAGCAATAGCATATGCACATAATATGTCACTTTTTGATGTTTTAAAATCAGTTCTGGATTTTGAAGATTTAAGAACAAGTGCTGCTAAACTTAACGGGTTTACAGACCTGATTTTGGGGTTAAATAGAAATTATTCGAGTATTTCCGTAAGAGAAACTGTAGAAAACGTGCTCAGCCTTTCAGGGTACACTCAGGCACTTATGCTTGAAAATACGGTTGAGTCAAGGACCAGACTTGAAAATATAAAAGAATTTATGTCTATTGTATCCGAATTTGAGAATGAAAACGAATGTGGAACCTTAGAAGAATTTTTAGAAGGAATTTCTTTGGTGTCTGATATTGATTCGTATGACGAAAATCAGGATTCAGTTGTAGTTATGACACTTCATTCCGCAAAGGGACTTGAGTTTCCTGTAGTTTTTATTGCCGGTATGGAAGAAGGGGTATTTCCATCAGAGCGTGCTAAATTCGATGCAGAAGAAATTGATGAAGAAAGAAGACTTTGCTATGTTGGTATAACAAGAGCAAAACAGAAATTGTTTCTTCTGAATGCAAAAATGAGAACAATTTTCGGTATGACAAGACCGTCGTTCCCATCAAGATTTCTGGAAGAAATACCTGAGAACTTATATGAAAGAGAATCAAATGTAAATTTAAATTCATCAAGTTATGCGGCCGATTACAAAACTAAATCCAAGTATGAAGTTAATAAAACATCAATTTTTTCAGAGGAAAGACCGAAAGTAAAATGTGATACATATACACCCGGGGACAGGGTTGTGCATTCGAAATTCGGTGAAGGTACAGTTATTTCAGCAAAACCTATGGGAAATGATGTAAAACTTTCTATTGCATTTGATACAGTAGGCACAAAAAATCTTATGGCTGTGTTTGCAAAACTAAAAAAATTATAAATTTAAGGGATGATTGAATGAATTTTAAAGGAAAGGTTATACCAACTGAAGAACTGTATAAGGCAGTTATTGGTCTGAAAAATATTGATGAATGTCAGGCATTTTTTGAAGATATTTGCACTATCAGCGAAATATATGCAATGGCACAAAGACTTGAAGTTGCACAAATGCTTGATGAGGATAAGGCATATAATGAGATTTCTGAAAAAACACACGCAAGTTCAACAACAATAAGCAGGGTAAGCAGATGCTTAAACTATGGTAAGGGCGGATACAGAATAGTACTTGATAAGATGAAGGAAAATAATAATGAATAATTCATACAATGAGTTTGCGGATCTGTATGATATCTTAACATATGATGTTGATTATGACGGATACATCGCTTTTTTGAAAGAAATTTTTAAAAGGCACAGTTTTGCACCAAAACTTATGTTGGATCTTGCCTGTGGGACAGGGACTCTTACAAAAAAACTTTTCGAATCAGGTTATGATATGATTGGAATTGACTCTTCTGTTGAAATGCTTGATATTGCAAGAGGCAAGTGCGATGACGAAAATGATATTCTTTTTCTAAATCAGGATATGACAGAGTTTGAACTCTACGGAACAGTAGATGTAATAGTTTCAGCACTTGACAGCATTAATTATCTTGACGGTTACGACGAACTCTTTAAAGTGTTGAAACTTGCACAAAACTACTTAAATTATGATGGTTTGTTTATTTTTGATATTAACTCAGAGTATAAACTGACAGAAATTTTAGGTAACAACACTTTTGTTTATGAGTTTGATAATATATTTTATACTTGGGAGAATGAGTGTTCAGGAAACAGCACGACATTTTATCTAAACTTTTTTTCAGAAACTGCCGACGGTAAATATGAGCGTATAGAGGAAACTCACAGGGAAACAATTTTTAAGCAAGATGAAATTATAAAATTGATAAATAAGTCAGGACTTAAATTGTGCGGCGTCTACGGCGGGTTTGACTTTTCAGGAACAACAGATAAAACAGAAAGGTTATTTTTTGTCTGCAAAAAACAATCAAATTGACAAAAAATTGCCGGTATGATATTATTTGCTTGAATGAAAGGAATTAATATATGGACATTTTTAACAATTATTTGAACTGGATATTAAGTGTGGTAATAACGGTTGCTGCAGCACTGATTTCAATAACATTTCATGAGGTTTCACACGGTTTTGCAGCATATAAGATGGGTGATGATACTGCGAAAATCTATGGAAGACTTTCTCTTAACCCATTTAAACATCTTGATATAATAGGAACGATTTGTCTTGTTTTGTTCAGGTTTGGGTGGGCAAAGCCTGTTCCTGTAAATCAATACAATTTTAAAGATAGGAAAAAGGGAATAATTTTAGTCAGTCTGGCAGGACCGTTTTCAAATCTTTTGCTTGCTTTTGTTGCACAGTTTTGTATGACCTTGATTGAAAAATTTGGAGGTATTTCTGATCTTGATTGGTGCTTGTATTACTTTTTCAGAGCATTAACGGTAACAAACTTGGGACTTTGTGTGTTTAACTTAATACCTATACCGCCGCTTGACGGTTCAAGGGTTTTGGGTGAATTTTTGTCAGAGGGTCAAAGATATAGATTTGAAAGTATCTCCAAATACAGTTCGTTTATACTGTTGGCTCTGTTATGGCTTCCCAGAATAAGCACTCTGTTTTCAAGTTTACTTAATGTTGTGGTATCTGCTATATATACAGGCTATCAGACTGTTATTAATCTTATATTGGGCGTGTTGTAATGGAAGAACTGAATTTTAAACTTGATATTTTTGAGGGACCGCTTGACTTGCTTTTGCATCTTCTTCAAAAAAACAAAGTCAGCATATATGATATACCAATTTCGACTATCACTGATCAATATTTGGATTATATTCATAAAATGCAAATTATCGATATGGAATTTTCAAGCGATTTTTTGGTAATGGCATCAAGACTTTTGTATATTAAGTCAAAAATGCTCCTGCCAAAACACGAAGAATATGAGGAGGAAGAGGAAGACCCAAGACAGGAACTTATACAAAATTTGGTTGAATATAAGAAATACAAGGAGGTATCTTCTTTCTTTTCAGATAGAAAAGGAATTTGTGATTATTTGTATTTTAGGGAAAAGTCATTTGCTGATGAATATACTCAAACTGTTAAAACCAATTATAATATAGAACTATTGATTGATGCTTTTGACAGGGTTATGAAGAGAATTGAAAAATCACTTCCGCCGTCAGAAAGAAGTTTCGACGGAATTGTCGGCAGGGAACCCGTGTCTGTGAAAAGCAAAATCAGAACAATTAAGCACAGGTTTGCTTCAAAAAAACAATTAACTTTTGACGAATTGTATGATGTGGTGGAATCGAGAAGTGAAATTGTAGCAATATTTCTTGCAATACTTGAAATGATTCGTATGTTTGAGGTGACTTTTTACTCAAAAGATGATAAAATTATTTTAAATTACGGTGGTAATAATGGAAAACACTAAAATTGAAAATGCAATTGAAGCACTTTTGTATATATCGGGAGAACCTGTTGAATCAGAAACATTGATAGCAGCCTTGGATATTAATATTAATGATTTTGAAAGAATAATGAATTCGTTTGTTGATAAATATAATCTTTCGGACAGGGGACTTAAAATTATTAAATTTGGTAACTGCTATCAACTTGATACTAGGACTGAGTATGTGGATTATGTCAAAAAGTTTGCCGGCGTAAAAAAACCAAATAATCTCTCTAATGCTGCTATGGAGGTTCTTGCTATCATTGCGTATAACCAGCCTGTAACAAGGTCTACAATTGACAAAATCAGAGGGGTTGACAGTTTCGGACCGTTAGAAAAATTAATAGCCCGCGATATTGTTGAAGAAAAGGGAAGGCTTGAGGCTCCCGGTAGGCCGATTTTGTATGGTACAACCAAAGAATTTCTTCGTACATTCGGTTTGAAAAGTATAGATGAAATGCCCGATATAACGTCAGTTCAGATGTCAATGGAACAACTGGATGAAATTTCGGAAGGTGAGGAGTAGTGGGGTATTATATTTTAGGAGCAATACTTATTATAATATTTTTCTTGTTACTTACTAAAATATATGTTATAATATACTTTGATGATGCACTTGGGGTAGTTTTAAAAATTGGTTTTATAAGTATATATGATACAAGAAAAAGAAATCTAAAAGGTATGGATTCTGATAAAAAAGATAATAAGCAGCAAAAACAAACTGATATTTTCAAAACAGGACCTAAGTATTTTAAAACTAAAATTAAAATTTTCAATGAATTATTTTCATCAGTTCTTGCCGGTTTGAAAAAGCATCTTATAATAGAAACATTTGATTTAAAATATACTTACGGTGTCGGAGATGCTGCTGCAACGGGTGTTTTATACGGAGTAATCAGTTCATTTGTCGGCATTTTTGTTTCTTTTGTAAGTAATAATTTTAAACTTAAGAAAAAAAATGTGGAAATTATGCCGGACTTTAACAATCAAAAAAATAAACTTCAATTTAGAGTTGTGTTAAATATGCGAATTTTGTTTGTTTTTCCTTTATGTATGAAATTTCTTAAATTTATTTATAAAAATAAAACCTTAAATGAGGAGAATGGAGAATAATTATGTTAGAACATCCAATTAACGGTATGATGGACACAGCAATGGAAAATCTCAAAACAATGGTAGATGTGAATACTATAATAGGAACTCCTATAACAAGTCCTGACGGAACAGTTGTGATACCTGTTTCAAAGGTAAGTTTTGGGCTTGCTGCCGGCGGTGGTGAGTATAATTCCAAAAATATAGCATCGGACAAGCCAAATCCTTTCGCAGGCGGTGTTGGAGCGGGTGTTTCAGTTTCTCCCGTTGCATTTTTAGTTGTAACTTCTGACAATGTGAATTTACTTACCGTTGAAGGTGAAGATAATCCTGTTTCAAAATTACTTGATTATGTTCCTTCTATGGTTTCCAAAGTTTCATCACTGTTTTCAAAGGATAAAGATAAAGATAAAGAAAAAGAAGTACTTTAATAAGCATTGGCTTTAAAAATCACTCATATATATGTATGGGTGATTTTTTTGAAAAAAGTAATATTAATTGTTTTTATGGTTCTTTTAGTGCCGCTTGATACTTTTGCTCTGGTAACAA
>CAKSDT010000043.1 GCA_934446135.1 uncultured Clostridia bacterium | reverse complement strand
GTTATGAAAAAATTAAAGTGAAAACTACTGAACTCGGTTCTTTGTTTGAACTAGTTTACAATGTAACTATTCCTGTTAATACAGATGAATTTGAAATGATAAATGAACTTAGGTGTCTTAATGGCAATTTAAGTATTATTTTGACCGATGCACCATATTTAAGTGTCAATATGTAAAATAAAATCTTTTTTTGAAAAACATACCAGAATATTATAATTGCTCTTGCTAAAAATAGTACTGTGATTAACATCACAAACAAAATTTTTAAGGAGTGTCAATTAAATGTCAAAAAGTAAAGTAGTAGTACCTGAAGCAAGAGCCGCTCTTGACAAGTTCAAAATGGAAGCAGCTAATGAAGTCGGAGTAAATTTAAAGAATGGTTACAATGGTGACCTCACTTCTAAACAGGCTGGATCTATCGGTGGTATGATGGTTAAAAAGATGATTAAAAGTTACGAAGAATCTATTAAATAATTAATCTTTTAAGGACAAATTGCGGATATATGTATTATATCTGCGATTTGTTTTACATATTTTAATTGCAGCATATAATAATATCGGTGATAGATTTGAGAATTTTTTATCGTGAAAATCACACTACATTTAAAGTGTTTAAACTTAAAAAGATTCTGTTTATTATGATTTTGCTTGTGCTGTCGGTTATAGTTTTAATATACTATTTTTCAAATACTGTGAAACCAGCCATATACGATATAGCCGACAGTACTGTAAATGACAATATAAATCTGATTATAAGTGAGACTGTATTAAAAGTTATTAGCGAGAACAATATTCAATATTCTGATATCGTAAATATAAGCGATAAGGACGGAATTGTTATTCTTTCAGGAAACACTGTGCTTATGAATAAAATCAAAAACAGTGCAACACAGATGATAATTAACAAACTGAACGAAAATAATACGTTTGATGTTTCAATACCTCTTGTTCAACTTTTTAGGAACAGTTTAATCAGATCAGGTAAATTTCATATAAAAGTTACTGTAGTACAGTTGACAACTGTGAAATTCAGGTTCTATTCTAAATTTGAAAGTGTTGGGATTAATCAGACCAATTCAATCATTACGGCTGAAATTACTACAGAATATAAAATAATTACACCTGTTTCTGTTATAGATTCATCTGTCAAAACCGATGTACCTATTGCTCATAACACTATAGTCGGAAATGTTCCGGACAGTTATGTTAATGTAACATCTACCCCTGATCAGTTAAAGGACGATGTTCTACAGTTATATAATTAATCACGAAAGGCGAAATGATATGGATATTAAAAATCGTATTGAAAATCTGGTAAACACTCTTAATGATGCTGCATATAAGTACTATGTTCTTGATATGCCCGATATGAGTGATTATGATTATGATATGCTTTACCGTGAACTGGAAGAATTGGAGAATAAATATCCTGCGTACATTTTGCCTTATTCACCAACCAGAAGGGTAGGAGATAAGATTGCCCCTGGATTTGAGAGCGTTGTTCACGATGTAGAGATGCAAAGTCTTTCAGATGTATTTTCTTACGATGAAATATATGATTTTGACAAAAAGGTTTCATCTATGTTTGATGACTATGAGTATTCAGTTGAATATAAAATAGACGGTTTATCAGTTTCTCTTGAATATGAAAATGGTGTTTTTGTTCGCGGCTCAACAAGAGGAGATGGCAAGACAGGTGAAAATATAACCAATAATTTAAGAACAATAAGATCTATTCCGATGAAGTTATCATTACCTGTAAATATTGAAGTTCGCGGAGAAGTTTTTATGCCAAAAACTTCTTTTGACGCTTTAAATGCAGAGAGAGAAAAAGATGGAATTCAACTTTTTGCCAATCCCAGAAATGCGGCAGCAGGTTCATTAAGACAACTTGATCCAAAAATTACTGCAATAAGAAATCTTGATATTTTTGTATTTAATGTTCAAAAAACTGATGACCCAAATATTAAAACTCATACGGATAGTTTAAAGCACATATCGGAACATTGATTTAAAATCAACCCTGAAACAAAAATCGCTAAGAATGCTGATGAAGTTGTTGCAATAATAAAAAAATTTGGTGAAAACAGAAAATTACTGTCATATGATATCGACGGTGTAGTAATAAAAATCAATGACCTTAAACAAAGAAAAGTTATGGGAACAACCGTAAAAGCACCCAAGTGGGCCATTGCCTATAAATTTCCTCCGGAGGAAAAGAAAACAAAGTTGTTAAGCATAGATATTCAAGTTGGAAGAACAGGAGCACTTACACCGAATGCAGTTTTTGAGCCGATTTTTCTTTCGGGAAGCAAGGTTTCAAAAGCAACTTTACACAACTTTGATTTAATTCGTGAGAAAGATATCAGGGTAGGCGATAATATTATTGTCAGAAAAGCTGGGGATATCATTCCTGAAGTTGTAAAATCTGTAAGTGAGGACAGAATCGGCTCTGAAATCAAATTTAGAATTCCTGATGTATGTCCCGTTTGTGGCGGTAAAATAGAGCGTGAAGACGGGGAAGTTGTGTTTAGATGTATAAATTTGGACTGTCCTGCTCAACTTGAACGGAATATTGAACATTTTTGTTCGAGGGATGCTATGGATATAGAAGGTTTGGGTCCTGCAATTATTAAACAGTTAATTGATAAATGTAATGTTAAAAGAATTTCTGACTTATATACGCTTACAAAAGATGAAATTTACAACTTAGAAGGCTTCAAAGAAAAATCTACAGAAAATCTCTTAAAGTCGATTGAAGAAAGTAAGAAACGGGGTTTACCCCGTCTGCTGTTCGGACTTGGCATTCGTCACATAGGTCAAAAAGCCTCAAGCTTAATTGCAAACCATTTTTTGAATATTGAATCTATTATGTCGGCTGATATTGAAGAACTGACATCTATTGACGATATCGGAGAAATTATGGCCAAAAGCATCAAAGATTTTTTCTTAAATCCTGATTCTGTTGAGGAAATAAATAGGCTTAAAGAGTTTGGTATTAAACTTGAGACGGATAAAATAATACCGGAAGATGGCAAATTTAAAGGACTTACATTTGTTCTTACCGGAACTCTGCCTACACTTTCAAGAAAAGATGCAACGCAAATAATAGAAAATGCAGGTGGAAAAGTTTCATCTTCTGTATCTAAAAAGACGGATTATTTGGTTTCGGGGGATGATGCAGGAAGCAAACTGACAAAAGCACAAAATCTCGGTATTAAAATCGTTGATGAAAATGATCTCTTAAGTATGTTAAATAACTGAAAAAAGCAACTGCTTAGCAGTTGCTTTTTTAGTTTATTATGTTCCCATATAGGAAAAGTGCATATAATCACGATTACCTCTCCAAGTATCAGCACCCCAGTTAAAACCATATTTTTCAAATGCTTTGACAACCTCGCCAAACGGTGTAATTGAATAAATATTGTCATAAGGTTTCCAAAACCTACCTACAACGGTTCCATTTGTATAAAGGCAGTAATTTTGATCCGGGTTGATATCTATTGCAGTACCTATATTATGTTCGCCTCCGTCACCACGCCAACCATAGTAGCACACACTCTCAATGGGAAATTTTTCTTTTCCGTTATATATTTCTTTAAAGACCGCAGACAACTTATCCGCAATTTTCTTGTGTACCACAATTTCTATATTGGAAGAGTATTTATTTCCGTTGCTTCCGACTTTCCACACAGGCACGGTAATTTTTGTTTGCAGGTAGTCCGCTTCCTCTTTCGTTGTCGGCATATTTTTATCGGGAAGAGGTACTTCTTCAAAATCTTCACCATTTAACTCTGCCTCATTACGCAGTTTTTCATTTTCTTTTTCATAATATTCGTTGATTAATTTGATATTTTCCGAAAGTATTTCCTGTGTCTGTGTATTGTAATAATCACTGATATATGTGGTGATAATTACTTTGTTTGATATGTACTGTCCGGATGAAACAGTGATCTCATAAACTCTCACGGGGTCGGCTTTTAAAACAAAATTTGTATCTGAAGTTTCGTATGTTTTGATGTCGGAACCTGTTTCGTCAAAGTGACGGGAGTTTCTTGTTACAGTTACATTAACTTTATAGTTCTCACTTTTAACTCCGCTCCAGTCCAGATTTATAACATCGCCGTCATACTCACTTGAGAGCAATATTTGTTTTTTACCGAGTTTTGCAATTCTGTTTATAAAAACACAACTTTGTTCAAGTGTAACGGTGGTTGAAGGCATAAATTCTTCTCCGGTGCCTTGTATAAATTCTGCAAAAGCAAGTTTTGACGCATATGGAATTGCCCAATCGGCTATTTTTGAAATATCTTTAAATTTTGAAAGCGAACTTTCTACTGCAAGAAGTCCTTTAGATTCAGACACAGTATAAAATCTTGATAATATAGCACAAGCCTCTTGTCTTGTAATAAGGTTGTTTCCATTAAAATTTGCATTTTCATCACCTGAAACTATTCCTAAGGTATACAAAGATGTGATAGATATATCATTAATATCTGAAAATGGCGTATCTCCTATAACGGGGCGTTCGTGATTTTGCAAATAAGCATTATACATTAATTTGGAAAATTCAAATCTTGTAACAGGTGTGTTCCCGTCCTTGTATAAAAGATCATCATACAGAACGCCGCAGTCTTTAAATATATTATAATCATCTGCCGCCCAACCTGAAACATTTTCCGCACAAACGCTTACAGATATTAATAATGTCAAACTGAATAATACTGAAATTAATATTTTCTTCATAATTACTGTTCCTCTTTGTTAAAACATCCCTATAAGTATAACATACTTTAATTTTTATTTCAACCAATAGATTAACATAAATAAGAGAAGATAGTTTGCAATAAATTTGATAAATATGTGAATAATACTTAAGCAATAAATAAATTTCAAGTATTAGAAGAAATATATTGTCAATATTACCCAAAAATGATATACTCTATATGATAAAAAATGTGGAGGTAATAATGCGTCATTTAATTCCTTACTTTAGAAAATATAAACTTGAAACTTTCCTTGCACCGTTATTTAAAATGTTAGAGGCGAGTTTTGACCTGATTATTCCTTTGATAGTTGCAAGAATTATAAATAACGGAATACTAAACAGTGACAGATCAATTGTTATAAAAGATTTTTTTATAATGCTTGCCATGGGAATTTTCGGCTTTATTTCTTGTGTTGCAGCACAGTATTTTGCCGCACGGGCTGCAACAGGTACTGCAACCGGACTTAGGCGTGAACTTATAAAAAAGATTCAATCATTTAGTTTTACCGAACTTGATGAAATAGGTAATTCGACCTTAATTACAAGAATAACAAGCGATGTAAATCAAGTTCAAAACGGGATTAATATGTTTCTCAGATTGTTTCTAAGAAGTCCTTTCATTGTTTTTGGAGCGGTAATACTATCATTTACGATTAACAAAAAAATTTCACTCGTTTTTCTGGGAGTAGTTGTAATATTATTTATTATCGTTTTCGGAATTATGTTCATAACTTCACCTATGTATAAAAATGTCCAGGAAAATCTTGATTCTGTTACATTAAATACAAGAGAAAGTTTAAACGGAGTCAGAGTAATTCGTGCATTTGCAAGAGAACAGACACAAAACCGTCTCTTTATGAAAATAAATGAACTCTTGTACGATGCTCAAATTAAAGCGGGAAAGGTCGCAACATTAATTAACCCTTTGACTTATGCGGTTATAAATTCAGGTATAATTCTGATTTTATATTTAGGTTCACTCAAGGTAAATTCAGGTGAATTGTCATCCGGTAATATTATTGCTCTTATAAACTATATCAGCCAAATCCTTATTGAACTTGTGAAACTTGCAAATTTGGTAATTCTTTTAGGAAAATCTGTGTCATGTATGCAGAGAATAGGTCAAATTATTGACACTGAACCAACAATGTCTTACGGCACATCAACACCTGACAGTGAATTTGAAAATATTATTAGGTTTGATTCGGTTTCTCTAACTTACAAAGGTGCGGGCTCTAAATCCCTTGAAAATATAAGTTTTTCTGTTAAAAGAGGTGAAACAATTGGTGTTATAGGAGGAACAGGAAGCGGAAAGACATCACTTGTAAATTTAATTCCAAGGTTTTATGATGCCACAGAGGGTAGGGTGTATATAAAAGATTTGCCTATAAATGATTTTTCAAGAGAGGAACTTCTTAAAACCGTTTCAATAGCCGATCAAAGACCGAAATTGTTTTCAGGTACTATAAGATCTAATTTGAAATGGGGGAATCAAGATGCTTCTGACGAAGAAATTTGGCGTGCACTTGAAGTTGCACAGGCACTTGATTTTGTTAAAAATGATCCATCAGGTCTTGACAAAACAATACTCCAAGGCGGTTCAAATCTTTCGGGAGGTCAAAAGCAAAGACTTACGATTGCAAGAGCAATCCTTTCAAAAGGTGATATTCTAATTTTGGATGACTGTGCTTCCGCACTTGATTATGCAACCGATGCCGCATTGAGGAAATCAATTTCCGAACTTTCGGGAGATATGACGGTAATAATTGTAAGCCAAAGGGCGGGTTCGCTTTTGAACGCAGATAAAACAATAGTTCTTGATGACGGCAAGATTGTCGGAATAGGAAAACATGACGATTTATATAGAAATTGCGACGTATATAAAGAAATTTATGACAGCCAGTTCAAATCGGAGGCTAAATAATGAAAAAAGATACTATTAGGCGAATTCTTTTGATGATGGCACCATACCGTTTATGGATTTTCTTAACGGTTTTATTTTCATCAATTAGTGTTGGGACACAACTAATAATACCAATTTTTTGCGGTAAGGCAATTGATTCTATGCTCAGCAAAAACAATGTTAATTTTACTGCTATTTTCAGAATATTAATATTAATTGGTGTATTTTCCATATTTGGTGCTGTGGTTCAACGATACAGCAGCCACATAAATAATCTGATTACCTTTTCACTGTCAAGAGATTTAAGAAACAATTTAAGTTCAAAAATTAATAAACTTCCTATTGCGTATCTTGACAGGCATCCGGTTGGCGATACTGTAAGCAGAATGGTTGCTGATGTTGACTCATTTTCGGACGGGTTGTTAATGGGATTTACTCAATTATTCAGCGGTGTTATAACAATTATTGCCACGCTGTGCATAATGCTTTATTTGAATTGGGTTATCACATTGTTTGTATTTCTTCTCACACCGCTGTCAATTTTTACTGCAAAATTTATTGCATCCAAGACAGCACGACTTTTCAGACAGCAAAGTTATGTTAGGGGAGAGCAGACAGCTTTTATAAATGAGATTGTAGAAGGTCAAAGAGTTGTGAAAGAGTTTGGTCATGAAAATGAAGCAATTAAAGATTTTGATATCATCAATAATAAATTAAATAAAATATCTATGTACGCTACTTTTTTCTCAATTTTGACAAACCCAAGCACAAGACTTATTAACAATATGGTTTATGCTGTTGTAACACTTATAAGTTCAATTTTTGCGATAGCAGGCAAAATATCAGTTGGCGGTTTGAGTATTTTCTTAAGTTACGCTTCGCAATATGCAAAACCGTTTAATGAAATAAGCGGTGTAATAACCGAACTTCAAAATGCTTTTACCTGTGCTGACAGAATTTTCGAATTACTTGATCAGAAAAATGAAACAGAAGATTGTCCAACGCCTAAAGACCCTAAGCCTGATGGAAAAGTTGATATAGATAATATATCATTTGGATACACCCCCGATAAAATATTAATTTCTAACTTTTCTCTTAATGTTAAGAAGGGACAGCGTATAGCAATAGTAGGGCCTACAGGATGCGGAAAAACAACCCTTATAAACCTTCTTATGAGATTTTATGATGTAAATTCAGGCACTATATCTGTCGACGGAGTTAATATTAACGAAATAACCAGACAGAATTTAAGAACAAGATACGGAATGGTTTTGCAGGATACATGGTTATCAACAGGGACAGTTCGTGACAATATTGCTTATTCAAATCCGTCGGCAAGTGATGAAGAAATTATTGCTGCAGCAAAAAATGCTTATGCACACTCATTTATAATGAGACTTCCTGACGGCTATAATACGAAAATAATAGAAAATGGTGCAAATTTGTCAGCCGGTCAAAAACAGTTGCTTTGTATTGCTAGGGCGATGCTTTCACTTCCCAATATGCTGATACTTGATGAAGCGACATCTTCAATAGATACGAGAACGGAAATTAAGATTCAATCGGCATTTTCAAAAATGATGCACGGCAGAACATCTTTCATTGTAGCGCACAGACTTTCAACGATAAGAGAGGCTGATGTTATTCTTGTTATGAAGGACGGACAAATAATAGAAAAAGGTAACCATACCGAATTGTTGGAATTAAACGGATTTTATGCAAAGTTGTATAATAGTCAATAATAAAAAAGCATCTCTGAACTGAGATGCTTTTTTGTGTGAAATGTTGAAATTTGGCGTATTTTGTGATAGAATGATGCTGATATATTTTCATAAGGTCGGATTGCAATGTATTTTAATAAACTTATAACTTTTATACCCGGTTTAAATTCAAGCAGCCGTATAATTTCAATTATTTCAGTTGCATATTATACAATCGGAGTGATTGTTTCTTTACTTACAAAAAATTTATTTATATTTACACTTAGTGTATTATGGTCACTTCCGTTTATAATTTATTACGGCTGCAAAGCCATAGCAGACAGAAAATATAAGTACCTTTTCGTATATCCGATTTGTTTTGCCGTTGTGTTGATATCCTCATTGGTAACAAAACCTGTCTATCCTTCGGTGATCCAAATTTCAGACAAATCTATTGAATACGATGACATATGTATTTCTCATAAATTAAATTTAGTAACTAAGCCTAATAATGCTTCGCATTCAAAAATCGAGTTTGTGAGTGAAAATCCTGATGTTGCTTTTTTTGATGGCGATACTTTATTTTCCTGGAACAACGGCAAAACATATGTTTATGCTAAATGTGAAAATTCAGAAACCGTAAGCAACAAGGTACCGGTTATTGTTAAGAACACAAATACAGAGGAAGACGTCAAGGCAAAACACATAATAGATGCCATCAGCAAAGTCTTAAATATGAAATCGCCTGATGATGAGTCCATAAATAAGGTTAAAACCTTATACGAAAAATCCGACGATACAGTTAAAGAAAAGGTGACAAACTATAAAGATTTTGAATCTTTGATAAACGGTAATTCTGTTCCCTCAACTGCAGAAAAAGGCGGAGATACTGTTTACATAAGTAAATCCGGTAGTAAATATCATAAACAATCATGCAGCACACTTAAGGGAAACTGTACTCCCATATCCTTAAATGAAGCAATTGCCAAAGGAAAACAACCCTGCAAAAAATGCAAACCATAGTCAACTACAAATCAAGAATTCCGGTTCTTGGTTTCGTTTTGTTTTCTTTTTTATATGCTTTATAAAATGCAGAGTAACTTGAAAAACCGGATTCAATGCAGGCATATTCAATTTTTGCTCCCTTTCGACAAAGTTCTTTGATTTTTAAAATGCGTCTGTTATTTATGTATTCAGTTATTGTATAACCTGTTGCTTTCTTGAAAATTCTGCACAAATGTTCTTTTGAAAAGAAAAACTTCTCACTTAATTCATCTAATGTTATCTTACTGTCGAAGTTTTCATTTATATACGAAATTACATCTCCTATAATGCTGCTTTGACCGTCATCCGGTGAAAGTGTATTTAAAATGTGAAGTATTTCGGTGAATATGGCTCTGCCAATTGCGGAGTCATAATTTTTTCCATTGCCTGTATATTTTGCCCATCTGACTATTGAATCAAGCAATCCTGAATTTTTTGTTATATCTGCCCCAATTTTATTTTTAGCCCCAAGAGAGCGATTCTGAAAAATTTTGAGATATATTTCTCTTTCACCTTTAAAAAATGTATCAGAAGCGTTAAACACTATCCGTCTGTATCTGTGGTTTGAATTATGATATGCTCTGTGCATTTCTCCGGGACTTATCAAAATAATATCATACTTTTTTAAGGGATAGACCCGTCCCTCAACAATATATTGTGTATCACCTTCTAAGAACATATATATCTCATATCCATCATGAGAATGCAACTTAAATTCATCAAAGTCAATTTTTTCTGTATTTGTAATTACTCCTATGTAGTCATATTTCATATTTTACTCCTCCTATTGTTTTTATTATATCAAATATTATCAATATTTTCAAGAATCTAATCAATATTTGACTTGTAAAATTTAAAAAATTATGCTATATATAACTTGTAAATATGAATTAGGGGGAATTGTAATGGATAATTTTACAATATCCGGTTTTTCTGATGAAATTGACAGTGATATTGATGTTCAGTTTGATGTTATCACCAAACTCGGAATCAATTATTTCGAGGTTAGAGGTGTAAATGGGAAAAATGTTTCTGAACTGACTGATGAAGAAGCAGTAAAACTTTCAGAAAAAATGAAAGAATACGGTGTTTTTGTGTCTTCAATCGGTTCACCTATAGGTAAGATATCAATAACAGATGATTTTGACAGCCACTTTGAAACATTTAAAAGAGTTGTTAAAATCGCAAAAATTCTCGGAACAAAAAATATCAGAATATTTAGTTTTTATATTCCGTATGAAACAGGATATGATGCTTACCGCAATGAAGTAATCTTAAGACTTAATAAATTAAAAAAGTACGCTCATGAAAATGACATGATGCTTTTGCATGAAAATGAAAAAGGCATATACGGCGATGTCCCCGAAAGATGTCTTGATCTGGCAAAAGAATTATGCGATGAAAACTTTTCATTAGTATTTGATCCTGCCAATTTTGTGCAGTGCGGTGTTGAAACCATAGAAGCATTCAATATGCTTAAACCGTATATTACATATGTACACATTAAGGATGCAGATGACAAGGGAATAAATGTTCCTGCGGGTTATGGCAAAGGTAATATTGAGTATATTTTATCTGAACTAAAAAAAGATGGATATGAAGGATTTTTAAGTTTGGAACCTCATCTTGCAGGATTTTCCGGTTTTGCAAATCTTGAAAAAGATTCAGGAATCACATTGGCAAAAGGAAATAACAAGGACAAATACAAAGAAGCGTATAAGTCATTGAAAGCAATTTTGGAAAGGATATGATTTTATGGAAAATGTTAGACTTGGTGTAGTTGGTTACGGAAATATGGGTACGGTGCATTGCAAAAATGTCGCTGACGGAAAAGTTCCTGATATGAGTCTTGCCGCAATTTGCGATATTGCCAATGCGAGAAGGGAAGTGGCAAAAAAGAACCATCCCAATGTCACGATTTTTGATGATGCTCAAAAATTGTTTGAAAGCGGCCTTTGCGACCTTGTCATAATTGCAGTTCCTCACTATGATCACCCCCGTTTGGTTGAGGCTGCTTTTAAATGCGGTCTTAATGTTATAACAGAAAAGCCTGCGGGTGTTTACACAAAACAGGTTATGGAAATGAATGAAGCAGCAAAAAAAACAGATAAACTGTTTGGTATCATGTACAATCAGCGTACCAACCCAATGTATCAGAAAATCCGTTCATTGGTACAAGACGGCTCTTTAGGTCACATAAAAAGAATTTCATGGACGATTACCGATTGGTACAGACCGCAAAGTTATCATGACAGTTGTGCGTGGAGATCAAGTTGGAAAACAGAGGGCGGCGGTGCTCTTATTAATCAGAATCCTCATCAGTTGGATTTGTGGCAGTGGATGTTTGGTATGCCTGATAAAATTTCATCTCATGTTTCTTTCGGAAAGTATTACAATATTGAAGTTGAAGATGATGTGACGGCTTATTTTGAATATGAAAACGGTACAACAGGCACTTATATAACCTCGACAGGTGAAACTCCCGGAACAAACAGACTTGAAATTGCTTGTGATATGGGTAAGTTAGTTGCTGAAAACGGCAAATTGACTTTCTATAGAAATGTGGTTTCAGAGCGTGAATTTAACAAAACATTTAAAGGGGTCTTTGGTAATCCCGAGTGTTGGAAATGTGAAATTCCGATTAATGATGGCGGCGAACAGCATGTTGGTATTCTTAAAAATGTTACTTCAGCATTGCTGAAAGGAACTCCTCTTTTGGCACCCGGTGAGGAAGGAATTAACGGACTTACGATTTCCAACTCTATACATTTAAGTGCATGGACAGGCAAAACAGTTGATGTTAAAAATTTTCCGCATGATGAATTTTATGCTATTTTACAGGATAAAATTAAAAATTCAAAGTTCACAAAAAATACTTCTGAACAGCGTACGGCAAACACAGAAGGAACATATTAATTTTCAAAGGAGATTTTATTATGGATAATAGAATAGGTGCACAATTATATACAGTGAGAGATTACTGTAAAACTTTGGATGATTTTGACGCCTCAATGAAAAAAATCAGTGAGATTGGTTATAAAACTGTACAACTCTCGGGCATAGGTGATTTCTTAGGAACAGATGTAAAAAGGATTTTGGATAAGTATTCTCTTGAGGCAATTTGCACACACAGGGGATGGGAAAACTATGTTAACAAATTAGACAGTGAAATTGAGTATCATCGTGAAACAGGCTGTAAAATTTGTGGGTTGGGATCTATGCCCGGATTTAACAATGAACCCGAAACTATTTCTAACTTTCTTAACAATTTTAATCCTGTTGCTGAGAAACTTGAAAAGGAAAATTTGATTTTCGCTTATCATAATCATGCTTTTGAATTTGCAAAGATTGACGGAAAATATGTATTTGATATTTTAACTGAAGGAATGAAAACTGATAATTTCAAACTTATACTCGATGTATATTGGCTTGCTATTGCGGGTATTGATCCGGCTAAGTTTATAAGAGAGCATAGCGGAAGAATTGCTTGTGTTCATTTCAAAGATTTAAAAGTTGTGAACAACGGTGCTGTTTTTAGTTCAGTAGGTGAGGGAAACCTCGATTGGGATAATATTATTGATGCTTGCAAAACTTCAAATGTAGGATATGCTTTTGTTGAACAGGATGACTGCAGAGGAGAGGATCCCTTTGAATGTCTTGCAAGAAGTTATGAATTTTTGTCAGGAAAGGGTTTTAACTGATATGAATGTTTGCGTCGTAGGATACGGTGCTGTCGGCAAAGTTCACGCCGATGCACTTTCCGATATTAAAGGCGTCACCGTGTATGCAATTTGTGATATTAATGCTGAAAGGGCATATGCCGGTGCACAAAAACACCAATGTAAATCATTTACTAATTTTAGTGATTATCTTTCGGATACAAATGTTGATTCAGTACATATAGCAACCCCGCATTACCTGCATTTTCAAATGATAGAAAAGGCAGTTAAAGCAAATAAAATTGTTTTTATTGAAAAGCCTGTTGTTATGAAGTCCGAAGAATTGCATTTATTATTTCAAAAGTATTCGGATGCACCGGTTTATCCTGTGTTTCAGAATCGTACTAACAAATGTATTCAAGAAATTAAGGCAATGGATGGTTTAGGAAAACTTGTTGCTGTGAAAGGTATACTTACATGGCAAAGAACTGCTGAATATTATAATTCTGCCGAGTGGCGTGGAACAAAAAAATATGAAGGCGGCGGCGTTCTTATAAATCAGGCAATTCACACATTGGATCTTATGTCATATATCGGCGGCGATGTTGAATATGTAAGTGCTTCTGCATCTAACAAATCACTTAAGGGGATAATTGAAGTTGAAGATACATTTTATGCTTACTTAAAATTCAAAAACGGTGCTACAGGTGTTTTTTATGCAACAAATGCGTCTGCTTGCAATGATTCGCCGTTTATTGAGTTTAAGTATGAAAATGCTGTCATAAGATACTCGGACGGCAATTTATACAAAAACGGAGAATTTTTATGCAGCGACGACAAAAGTTACAGAGGTAAAAGTTACTGGGGTA
>CAKSDT010000042.1 GCA_934446135.1 uncultured Clostridia bacterium | reverse complement strand
TATGATAACAAACCCTACGATTAATGTTGCATATCTGGCAGTTGTTGTAGTTGTTGCGTTTGGTATACTTTGTTTCGGACTTCAGGGAGGACTTGAAAGGGTAACAAAATATATGATGTTGATTTTGTTTTTTCTTATGATTGTTCTTGCGATACACAGTGGTTTGTTAAGCGGTGCAAAAGAGGGTTTAAAATTTTACCTCGTTCCTGACCTCAAAAAAATCAACGGTAAAGTTATAGTGGCTGCTATGAATCAGGCGTTCTTTACACTGAGTTTGGGAATAGGTTCGATGGCTATTTTCGGAAGTTATATAGGAAAAGAACGTTCTTTACTCGGAGAATCGCTTAATGTAGTTATTCTTGATACTTTTGTTGCTATAGTTGCAGGTCTTATAATTTTTCCTGCTTGTTATACATTTAATGTTGAAGTAACTGTAGGACCGAGTTTGCTTTTTGACACGATGGCTTCAGTGTTTAACAATATGTCAGGCGGACGCTGGTGGGGGGCATTGTTTTTCCTCTTTATGGTATTTGCTGCACTTTCAACAGTTTTAGCGGTTTGCGAAAATATACTTGCTTGCGTTCGTGAACTTACAGGGTGGTCAAGACCGAAAGGTGCAGTTATCTGCGGGGGTGTAATATTCTTATTATCACTTACAACTGCTTTGGGTTACAGTAAGTTCAGCGGATTTGTACCGTTTGCGGAAGGAACTGCATGGCTTGATCTTTGGGATTTTTTAGTAAGCACAAACCTCTTGCCGTTGGGTTCGCTTTGCGTTGCACTGTTCTGCTGCAATAATACATTCGGATGGGGTTGGGAAGCCCTCAAAGCAGAAGCAAATGAAGGCGAAGGTTTAAAAGTTAAAGATTGGATGAAGCCGGTGTTTAAATATCTTGTGCCTGTTGTTATAATCGGTCTTTATATATACGGTCTTGTTACATTTAGTTGGAGATAATTCATATGCATAAAATTAAGCGTGCTGTTCATTTTGATTTTCATAATATGCCCGGCATCGATAACTTTGCCGAGGATTTTGATGCAAAGGAGTTTGCGGCAACTCTGAAAGACGCAAATGTTGACTACATTAATATGTTTGCAAGGTGCAATGTCGGCTTTTCATATTACGATACTAAAATCGGAATAAAATATCCGACTCTTAAATCTAATATGCTCAAAGAGTGTATTGATGAGTGTCATAAAAATCAAATCGGTGTATCTGCGTATATAAACGGCGGTGTTAATCACCAGGTATGTATCAATCACCCTGAATTTATGAAAATTAATAAAATCGGTCAGGTGATGTCTGATAACCGTGAAAGCAACAACTTTTTCAGAACACCGTGTTTTAATTCGGGTTATCGTGAATATTTGCTGTCTGAAATTGAGGAAATACTTGAACTCGAACCCGACGGTATTTTTTGCGACTGTATGATACCTTTTAGTTGCTACTGTCCTGAGTGCGTCAGTAAAATGAAAGAGAAGAATATAGATATATCAGATGATAATTCGGTATATAAATATTCGCAGGAACTGATTATTGATGTAATTAAAGACATAAGAAACATTGTTCCGAAAAATAAAAGGCTGTTTGTGAACAGTGTGCCCTATGAATCAGTTCACTCAATGCTTAGTCATTTAGAACTTGAATGTTTGCCTACAGACCCGCTTTGGGGATATGACTTTTTCGGATTGAGAGCACCGTATTACAGAAACTTTACCGATGACAGAATATATATGACGGGCAAGTTCCTTGGCGGTTGGGGAGAATTTGGAACTTTGAAGGCAAAGGCGGCACTTGAGAATGATATGTATGATGCCGTAATGAACGGTTACGGTATATCGGTCGGCGATCATTTAGATCCGTCAGGTGAACTAAGCCGGGATTTATTTAATATAATCAAAGAATCATTTTCTTTTGTAAAGCAAATGGAAAAGTGGACTGATGACGCTAACCCTTGTTCCGATGTTTGTATTGTGAGAAACAAATACAGTTCAAATGCTGTAAGTGATAAAGGTGCGGTAAGTTTGTTATCCGAACTTAAAATTTGTTACGATATAAAAGATGAAGATATGGATTTGTCGGGATACAGACTGATAGTTTTACCGGACAGTATAGATGTAACAGATAAACTTGAAGACAAATTGACCCGTTCCAGTGCCGCAATTTTATCAAGCGGAACCTCTCTTAAGAACGGCGGACTGTGGAATTTTATTTCGGAATTTCATACCGATACTCATACTACTGCTTACTATCAAGTGAAAAATCAGGAAATAAACAATATGTTTTGTCCGGCTGTTAAGATGAAATCTGATTGCAGTATTTCAGCATATTATGAGCCGTGGTTTGATAAAATATGGGATGGAATTCACGGATATTTCTACACTCCTCCCAAACGGATTAAGACCCCTTATTCTGCAATAGCAAGAAGAAACAATGTTGTTCATATATGCTTTAATATTTTTGAAGCATATCATAAATTTGGTGCTGTATATCTTAAAAATCAAATTAAAGATATTATTAATTTGTTTATAGGTGATAAACTGATTTGTGCTGATGAATTGCCTCAGTCAACCAGAGTAACCCTTTGGAGCAAAGCGGATTATAAACTTTTATTTATTAAAAGCACTTTTCCCGAACTCAGAGGGAAAATCGGAATAATAGAAGAACATAGTGTTATTCCTTCAGGAAGAAAAATTAAGGTAAAAGGAACTTATTCGGATATACAGAGGTTGCCTGATTGCAATCCGTTGAAGTTTACAAATAAGGATGGATACACGGAAATTATTTTGCCTGAGATAAATGGTTTTCTCCCGATTGTTTTAAAGTAATTTTAAGACTGCTTATGGCAGTCTTTTTTATTTTGCAAAATAAAATTATATTGTGAATATTTTAATATGCCAAAGGGAAAATAACGATGTATATTTATAAGGGGAGAATTCAATGAAAACTGCATTAATAACAGGAATAACAGGTCAAGACGGTTCGTATCTTGCCGAATTTTTATTAAAAAAAGGATATAGGGTGCACGGTATTGTAAGAAGAACATCGATATCAAACACAACAAGAATAAATCACATTTTAAGCAATGAATTTTTAACACTCCACGAGGGAGATATGTCTGATTCATTATCTATAACGAACATTATTAAGAAGACTCAGCCTGATGAAATTTACAATCTTGCTGCGCAAAGCCATGTTAAAGTTAGTTTTGGTGTTCCGGAATACTCGGGAGATATTGACGCTTTGGGAGTTTTGAGAATATTAGATGCAGTAAGAATATTGGGACTTACCCAAAAATGCAAAATTTATCAGGCATCAACATCAGAACTTTACGGTAAAATTCAGGAAATACCTCAGGATGAAAACACCCCGTTTTATCCGTACAGTCCTTACGCCGTTGCAAAACAGTACGGTTATTGGATAACTAAGGAATACAGGCAGGCTTATAATATGTTTGCATCAAACGGGATATTATTTAATCATGAATCGGAACGAAGGGGCGAAAATTTTGTTACCAGGAAAATCACCCTTGCCGCTGCAAGAATTTCACAAGGGCTACAGGAAAAGTTGTTACTCGGAAACTTAGACTCGCTTCGTGATTGGGGATATGCAAAAGATTATGTTGAATGTATGTGGCTTATTCTTCAGTATGAAAAACCGGATGACTTTGTAATTGCAACAGGAGTTCAGCATACAGTGAGAGATTTTGCGGAGAAGGCATTTAAATCTGCAGGTATAAATATAGTCTTTGAAGGCAGTGGACTGGAAGAAAAGGGAATAGATAAGAAATCAGGCAAGACGGTGATTGAAGTTAATAAGGAGTGGTTCAGACCCACAGATGTTGACAATCTTTTGGGAAATCCGTCAAAGGCAAAAAAACTTTTGGGATGGAATCCGCAGAAAACAAGTTATGAAGAACTTATAGATATAATGGTTAAGCATGATTTAAAACTTGCTGAAAACGAAGCAAAATTAAAGTCTGTATGGAGTTGATTATTAAATGAAGTTTAATGATAAAATATATGTTGCAGGTCACAACGGTATGGTGGGGTCTGCTATTGTAAGAGCATTAAAGATAGGAGGATATACGAATATAATTGTCCGCAGCCGTGCTGAACTTAACCTTACAAGACAAAATGAAGTGGAAAAGTTTTTTTATAAAGAGAGGCCTGGTTATGTTTTTCTTGCTGCTGCAAAAGTGGGAGGAATATTAGCAAACAATCAAAGTCCGGCCGATTTTATTTATGAAAATATTGTTCTTGAAATGAATGTTATTCACGAGGCTTATAAAAATAATTGCAAAAAACTTTTATTTTTGGGAAGTTCCTGTATTTATCCTAAAATGGCAGAACAGCCGATAGCGGAAAATCAACTTCTCAGCGGTAAACTTGAAGAAACAAATGAGGCATATGCACTCGCCAAGATTTCCGGACTTAAATATTGCGAATATTTGAATAGACAGTACAAAACAGACTTCATAAGTGTAATGCCGACAAATTTATACGGACCTAATGACAATTATCATTCAACAAATTCGCATGTTTTGCCCGCACTAATAAAAAGGTTTCATATGGCAAAAGAAAATCGTGCGGAAAGTGTTGTGTGTTGGGGTACGGGAAAGCCTATGCGTGAATTTTTATATGTTGATGACCTTGCAGATGCCTGCGTTTATCTTATGAACAATTATAGCGGCAATGAAACCGTGAATGTTGGTACCGGCAAAGAAATAAGCATTATGCAATTGGCGGAACTTGTAGCAAATATCGTAGGTTACAAAGGTCAAATAAAATGGGATACTTCAAAACCTGACGGAACACCGAGAAAACTTCTTGATGTAACTAAACTTTCAATTCTTGGTTGGAATTATAAAACCGATTTGGAAGATGGCATAAAGAAAACATATGAAGATTTTTTAAATTCACCGTTGAGGGCAGAAAGATGAATATAGTATTACTTTCCGGCGGGAGCGGCAAGAGACTTTGGCCGTTGTCTAATGATATTCGCTCTAAACAATTTATTAAAATGTTTGATAATGAAAACGGCAGCAGTGAATCTATGCTTCAAAGGGTTTACAGGCAAATAAAAGAGGCAGACGGTAAAGCAAATGTTGTAATTACTACAGGTAAAAAACAGGTGGGAATTATAAAAAATCAGATTGGTGATAATGTTTCGGTATGTGTTGAACCGTCAAGAAGAGACACATTCCCGGCAATTTTGCTGGCAACGGCATATTTAAAATACGAATGTGGAATTTGTGAAGAAGAGTCAGTCGCAGTGTGTCCGATTGACCCTTATGTTAATCAAGATTATTTTGAAACGGTTAAAGAATTATATGAAGAAAGTAAGAAAGGTGTTTATAATCTTTATTTGATGGGGGTAGTGCCAACCTATCCAAGTGAAAAATACGGATATTTAATTCCCAAAACCAAAGAGAGGATTTCAACTGTCAGAGAATTTAAAGAAAAGCCAAATCTAGTCGGTGCAAAGGACTATATTAAAGACGGGGGCCTTTGGAACTGCGGTGTTTTTGTGTTTAAATTAAGATATATGCTGGATATCGGCAAGAAGTTTCTGAAATTTGTTGATTTTAATGACCTATATGAAAATTATGAAATTTTACCTAAAAAATCGTTTGATTATATCGTGTCGGAAAAAGAAAACAGTATTTGTTGCATTAGATTTTCCGGGCAATGGAAGGATATAGGGTCATGGAACACATTTTCAGAATCAATGAGCAAAAAGGTTATCGGTGATGTTAGAATTGATGACGCCACAAAAAATACAAATGTAGTAAATGAATTGGATATTCCGATACTTTGTATGGGATGCCGAAATATGATAGTTGTTGCAAGTAACGACGGAATTTTAGTATCTGATAAGGCGGAAAGCAGTTATATAAAACCGTATGTTGAGGAAATAAACGGCGAAATAAGATATGCAGAAAAATCATGGGGAAGTTATAAGGTGGTTGATGTAAATGAAAACAGTTTGATTATAAAAGTAACCCTTATGCCGGGACACAAAATGTTTTATCACAGTCATAACCGCCGCGATGAAATTTGGAATGTTGTTTCGGGGAGCGGAAAGGTGATAGTAGACGGACAGACAAAAGATGTTGCCATGGGAGATGTTATAACAATTAATTGCGGAGTAAAACATACAGTAATTGCAGAAAACAAACTTATAATGATAGAAATTCAACTTGGAGAAGATATAAGTGCAGACGACAAAACAAAATATAAAATATAAAATATAAAACAGGTATAACTAAGTGTTATACCTGTCTGGAGCTTGTGATCCGGCTCGAACGGACGACCTGCTCATTACGAATGAGCTGCACTACCGACTGTGCTACACAAGCAGATATTTTTTTGCATATAATATCGTAAAAATAACGGGAGGGGCATGTATATCAATGACAAGCCCCTCTTATCTTTTAGATTGACACATTACGCTCTTTCAACCTTACCCGATCTTAAGCATCTTGTGCATGCTTTAACTGTTTTCGGAGTTCCGTCAACAATTGCTTTAACCTTTCTAACATTAGGTTTCCAAGTTCTGTTTGATCTGATATGTGAGTGAGAAACTGCTATACCAAAAACAAGACCTTTTCCGCAGATATCACATTTTGCCATCTATGATACACCTCCTTGAATACTTACATCCATCAAAACACAACCTATTCTAACAGAAAAACAAAAAAAATGCAAGTTTTTTTTAGAAAAAAATTGCAAAATTTATAAAAAAGATATATAATACATATTGTGACTAAAAAAATATTGTTGTTGAAAGGTGAAAAGATGGAAACAAGTGCATTTAAAGTTTCTTTAAAAAGAATACAGAAAGAATTTGATTTGGAAATCATATCTTGTCATCATGCAATTGAAAATATAGACATTATTAATTCTGATGTTAACAGACCGGGTCTTCCGATTGCAGGATTTTTTGATTATTTTGAGAGCACAAGGATTCAGGTGTTCGGTAAGGTTGAATTTACCTATCTTAAAAAAATGACATCGGAAGAAAGAACAAAGTCATTGGATAAGATCTTTGCTACTAATATTCCGGCAGCGGTCGTTACAAGAGGTCTTGAGGTTTTTCCGGAAATGATTGAAGTTTCTCTTAAATACAATATTCCTGTTTTAAGAACTCCGTACAGCACATCAAGATTTATGTCCAGACTCATCAGTTTTCTTAATGTTGAACTTGGCGATAGAATCACAAGGCACGGTGTTCTTGTTGAAGTTTACGGTGAAGGTATACTTATTTTGGGAGAGAGCGGAGTCGGAAAAAGTGAAACCGCAATAGAACTCGTAAAAAGAGGACACAGGCTTATAGCAGATGATGCCGTTGAAATCAAAAAGGTTTCAGCGATATCTTTGGTTGGTTCGGCACCTGAAATCATAAGGCACTTTATTGAACTCAGAGGTATCGGAATAGTTGATGTTAAAAAGATATTTGGTATGGGTGCAGTAAAAGATACTGAAAAAATCGATCTCGTAATTTCACTTGAGCAGTGGAACGAACATAAAAAATATGACAGACTCGGTTTGCAGGACGAGTATATGACAATTTTGGGAATTGATGTTCCGTCGCTTACAATTCCGGTGAGACCGGGACGAAATCTTGCAATTATAATCGAAGTTGCGGCTATGAATAACAGACAAAAGAGAATGGGATATAATGCCGCAGCAGAATTAAATGATCGTTTGACGGCAGATATGGAATTAAAAATGAAAGAAAATAATAAAACAGAAGGAGAAGAATAAAATGTATTATGTAGGTATTGACCTCGGAGGCACTAACATAGCAGCGGGACTTGTTGATGAGGAAGGCAAAATTGTTGCAAAGAAAAGCGTTCCTACAAGGGGAGAGCGTGAAGAAGATGAAATAATAAAGGATATGGCAATGGTTGCTATTGATGTTATTAAGGAAAACGGTGTGTCTTTTGACGATGTTAAATCTATTGGTGTAGGAAGTCCCGGTTCTGTTAATAAGACAGATGGAGTTATAGTTTCTGCTAACAACCTTAAGTTTAAAAATACAAAACTCAGAGAAAAAATACAAAAGTATATTGATAAACCGGTTTATGTTGATAATGACGCTAACTGTGCGGCTTGGGCAGAAGCCCTGGCAGGTGCGGCAAAGGGTGTGGAAGACAGTATTATGATTACACTCGGCACCGGTGTGGGCGGAGGTATAATTGTAAACGGAAAACTCTACAGCGGTTTTAATTTTTACGGCGGTGAACTTGGCCATGGTGTTATTTGTGTAGACGGTGTTCCCTGTTCCTGCGGAAGAAACGGTTGTTGGGAGGCATACTCATCGGCAACAGGATTAGTAAGAATTACTAAAGAGCATGCTGATAAGGATAAAAACTCAATACTTTGGGATATATATAAAGAAAACGGAAGATTTAGCGGCAGAAGTGCTTTTGAAGCAGCAAGAAAAGGCGATAAAGCAGCTAAAGATGCAGTTAATGAATATCTCAAGTATCTTGCCGAGGGTCTTGCAAACATAATTAATATTTTTCAGCCTGAAGTCCTTGTTATAGGCGGAGGGGTTTCGAACGAGGGAAAAGATTTGTTTGAACCTTTAAATAAACTTGTATTTGAAAGAACATATACTAAAAACGGTTCGGCAAAACAGACCAAAATTGTTAAGGCATTTTTGGGAAATGATGCCGGAATAGTAGGTGCGGCTTTGCTGCAGGAATAAAAATGACGGGCGGTGCAAATTTTGCAGTTATATGATGAATTGCTGAAAATTACACATAAAGATAATATTTTTGCAGATGAACCTATGAAAAATCACACTACATTCAAAATTGGCGGTCCGGCTGATTATTATGTTGCACCAAACTCGGAAAGTGAGTTTATTGAAATTTTGAAATTTGCTAATAATAATAGTGTTCCGGTTTCTGTAATTGGAAACGGATCTAATATTTTGGTCAGCGATAAAGGCGTGCGTGGAATTGTGCTTTCTACATCTTTGATGAATAAAATATCTGTCAATGGTGAGGTTATAAAAGCCCAAAGCGGGGCATCACTTTCGAAAATTGCTTCTGTTGCCTTAAAAAACGCTTTAACCGGTTTTGAGTTTGCGTCCGGAATTCCGGGATACATTGGAGGAGCAGTGGTTATGAATGCCGGTGCGTATGGCGGAGAAATGAAAGATGTAGTAGTCAGAACAAAATATAGTGATGATAAAGGCAACATTGGTTTTCTGAATGGGGATGAACATAATTTTTCGTATAGGAAGAGTTTTTTTTCAAGCAATGAAAAATTGTATGTTTTGGAAACAGAAATTAAATTAAGCAAGGGTAATATCGATGAAATTTCGTCGTATATGAAAGAATTGTCTTTAAGAAGATGCGATAAGCAGCCGCTTAATTACCCGAGTGCAGGCAGTACATTCAAGCGGCCTGAAGGTTATTTTGCCGCAAAGCTTATCGATGATGTGTAACTGACGCTTGTGTTTCAGAAAAACATTGTGGATTTATTGTCAATAAAGGCAATGCTTCGGCAAAAGATGTTTTGGAACTTATAGAAACTTGCAGACTCGAGGTTAAACAGAAATTCGGTGTTGATATCGAACCTGAAGTTAAAATGATAGGTGACTTTTAATTTTTAATATTGATTATTTGATGATTTTGTAGTATACTCAGTGTATAATGTGTAAAGAGGTGAACTGTTATGGCAATAAGAAAAGAAACTGTATACGGCAGTATAGGCATATCCGATGAAACAATAGGCACAATTGCAGCTAATGAGGCAGTTAAATGTGTCGGTGTTGTCGGAATGGCATTTAAATCAAAAACCGATGAATTTGTTTCCCTGATCAAAAAGGCCGGAAGTAATCGCGGTGTTAATGTGTTTTCAGGGAACGGTAAACTGTCACTCGAACTCCATATAATAGCAGAATACGGAGTAAATCTTAATGCTATAAGCAACAATATAATTGAGAGTGTTCGCTATGCAGTTGAGAATATGACCGGTTTCGAGGTAGATAATGTTACGGTTAATGTCGACAGTATTCGTGTTCGCAAAGATTGAGCGAGGTGATTAAAATTAGACAGTTTATAAATGGTGCGGATTTTAGGAATATGGTTATATCCGCAGCAAACAATTTGATTAATAATAAGGAACTTATTGATGAGTTAAATGTTTTTCCTGTGCCTGACGGGGATACGGGAACAAATATGTCTCTTACTGTGGGAGCAGTAAAAAAAGCACTGAAAGATGAGGATGACCTGTCTGTTTCATCAGTTGCCGAAAAATGTGCAACTGCGTCTTTAAGAGGTGCAAGAGGAAATTCGGGCGTTATTCTTTCGCAGTTTTTCAGAGGATTTGCAAAGGGAATAAAAGGTGTTGAAAATGCCGAAATTCAAGATATAATAAAAGCAATGAAGTGCTCAAAGGAAACTGCATACCGTGCCGTTATGAAACCGCAGGAGGGTACTGTTCTTACTGTTTCAAGGCAAATGCACGAGGCATCTGAAACTTACGATTTTCAGACAAATTCAGATATAGATGCGTTTTTGGATTTTGTGGTTCAAAAGGGAAATGAGTCACTTGCAGGCACACAGGAACTTTTGCCCCAACTTAAGCAGGCCGGTGTTGTGGATGCCGGCGGTAAAGGTCTTATGACTTTAGTTGAAGGTGCATTGCATTATCTTAAGAATAACCAAGTTGTTGAGTTAAACGATTCTTCAAGTCCCTCAAAGGAGATTAATGCACCCGAGAATACACTTTCTCCGGAAGAAATTAAATTTGGATATTGTACTGAATTTATTATTAAAAAGAATAATAAAAAAGCACCGTGGAAAAAACTCCGTTCAAAATTGGAGTACATAGGAGACTGCGTCATTGTTATTGATGATAAAGATATTATTAAAGTTCATGTTCACTCCAATAATCCCGGTATTGCTATTGAAGAAGCATTGAAATTGGGTTCTCTTGTTGATATTAAGATTGACAATCTTAGAGAACAGGCAGAAGAAAAAGCCGCTGAAACTGCTGAACAAATGCCTCATGTTAAGGATGCGTTCATATCAGTTGCGTCGGGGGACGGAATTGTACGCATAATGAAAGAATTGGGCGTAACCGAAACAATAACCGGCGGTCAGACAATGAATCCTTCTACTGACGATTTCCTTGAAAATATAAACAAGTTGAATGCTGATAATATTTTTATTTTCCCTAATAATAAGAATATTATTTTGGCGGCTGAGCAGGCTAAAAAAATGTCTGATAAAAATGTATATGTAGTTCCCACAACGACTATTGTTCAAGGAATATCTTCTATCATAATGTTCGATGAAACCTTGCCGTCGGATGAAAATTATGAAAACTTTGTCAGTGCAGCAGAAGATGTTAAGTCCGGTTCTGTGACATTTGCTGCAAGAGACTGCAATATTGACGGACTTGACATTCACAAAGATGATGTTATGGGGCTGGTCGAGGGCAAAATTAAGGATTCGGGATCTGATGTTGCTGAGGTTTGCAGGAAGATAATTTCACTTATGACAAGTTCAATGACGAGTTCTGTCTCTTTGTACCGTGGCTTTGATGTTACTGAAGAAGACGGCGAAAATTTGAAAAGTTTGCTTGAAAAAGAGTATCCGGATTATGATATTAATTTATATTACGGAGGGCAGCCTCTATACTACTACTATATAGCAGTTGAATAAAAATATCCCCGTTTTTACGGGGATTTGTTTTAGGAGAAAAATATGAATATTTTTAATATGCCGCTTGATAAGTTGGACGGTATAGGTCCGAAAAGAGTTCAGGCATTTTCTAAACTGAATATTAACTCTGTATATCAACTTTTAATGTATTTTCCGTATAAATATCAGGATAGAAGCACTTTTTGCAGTATTGAGGATCTCGGTTTTGTTACTGAATGCTGTGTAAGATGTGTTGCAGTGACACCTGTTAAAACCTACTACCCTAAAAAAAATATGTCTGTTTCATCATGCAAGATGGCAGATGAAACCGGTGAAATTAAAGTCAGTTGGTTTAATCAGCCATATATGTCAAAGTCAATATCCGTTGACAAAGAGTATATTTTATTCGGAAAATTCAT
This sequence comes from uncultured Clostridia bacterium, assembly GCA_934446135.1. Classification (GTDB taxonomy): domain Bacteria; phylum Bacillota; class Clostridia; order RGIG6154; family RGIG6154; genus CAKSDT01. The sequence goes on along the minus strand of CAKSDT010000042.1, from coordinate 2,058 downwards.
CCGAAAGGGCAATGTAATTGAAATCAGTAATCCTGTTATAGAAAAAGCCGAAAACCTGGGAAAGTTCACTGGAAAAATTGTACCTGTATATTCTCTTGTTAACGGTGTTTCGCAGACAGTTTTTTCGAATGCTATTTTGCAATCTCTTAAAGTTTCCAATAAATTACTTCCTGATGCTATTCCCGAATTGATACGCAATAAATATAACATTGAGAATATAGAAAATGCCATTGGCGAAATTCATTTTCCCACCGACTATAATAATCTCACAAAGGCAAGGAAGCGGTTTTTGTTTGAACAATATTTTATGCTTTTTGTCCTTATAAATAAGGTACGGAGGAACTCCGATAAGGTAGGTATAAGATTTAACGATTTAAACACAGATGAATTTGAAAGCAATTTGCCGTTTGGGTTTACAGAAGCACAAAAAAGAGTTGTAGAACAGTTTAAAAGCGACTTTTCATCAGGAATATGTATGAAAAGACTTGTTCAGGGTGATGTTGGTTCGGGAAAGACAGCAGTTGCCGCAACTGCCGTATTTATGGCATGTAAGAATGGCTATCAGAGTGTTGTAATGGCACCTACTGAAATACTTGCAAGGCAGCATTATGAAAGTTTTAAAAAAATGCTCCCGACTTATAAAATAGGACTCCTTACATCATCCTGCACGAAAAAGGAAAGAGAAAATGCAGTTAGGGTTCTTGAGGAGGGCAAAATTGATGTTTTAATCGGGACGCACGCTGTTATAGAAGATTATGTTAAATTCAAAAATCTTGGTTTAGTTGTATGTGATGAACAACATCGGTTTGGTGTAAAACAACGGCAAAAACTCATTGAAAAAGGAAATAATCCGCATTTGATAGTTATGACAGCGACACCTATACCGAGGACATTGTCGCTAATCCTTTATGGAGATTTAAGTATTTCAATTATAGATGAGCTGCCGCCGGGGAGGACTCCTGTTAAAACATATCTGGTTAACGAAAGTTATAGAAACAGAGTATATACATTTTTGGAAAAACAATTACATTCAGGCGGACAGGCATACATAATATGTCCTTTAGTGGATGAATCTAAAACAATGGCACTTAAAGATGCAACAAATTTTAGTGAATATGTAAGTAAAAAACTTCCTGATTACTCGGTCGGACTTCTGCACGGAAAAATGAAGGATTCAGAGAAAGATGAAGTTATGGCAAGATTTAAAAACGGTGATATCAGAGTTTTAGTGTCAACAACCGTGGTTGAAGTCGGCGTGGATGTTCCGAATGCCTGTTTAATTATAATAGAAAACGCTGAAAGATTCGGTCTTTCGCAACTTCATCAGTTGAGAGGAAGAGTGGGCAGGGGTATAACCCAATCGTATTGCATTGTTTTCGGAAACACCAAGAATGAAAAAACATTTGAGAGACTTAAGATATTTGAAAAGTCAAATGACGGATTTTACATAAGTGAGCAGGACCTTAAAATGCGTGGACCGGGTGATTTTGTCGGAACACGGCAGTCCGGAATACCAAGCCTTGCATCCGTCGACGGGGAGGATGAACTCAAGACTGTGTATGATGCAAAGAGTGCAGCGGAATTATTTTTTGAAAATCAGGAAGAATTTTCAAAAAAAGAAATTGATTATATTGATTTTATTTCAGATTATTCCGAAAATAAAGAAAATTTAACGAATATTTTAAATTAATTTGCTTTTTTTTGAAAAAACACTTGACAAATTTCGAGTATAATATAAAATAATATTGTATATATTTGTGACTAATGCAACTGTTTATGGGAGGAAGTATGCGAGTAATATCCGGTTTTGCCAGAGGAACAAAATTGGTTTCACCGCAGGGGATGGATGTAAGGCCAACTCTTGACAGAGTGAAAGAATCAGTTTTTTCCATGCTTTACGGGAAGATTGAAGGTGCAATAGTGCTTGATCTTTTTGCAGGTACCGGAGCACTCGGAATTGAATCCTTAAGCCGTGGGGCAGCAGAATGTCACTTTGTTGATTTAAGCAGAAAATCACTTGAGTCCGTAAAATTTAATCTTGAAAAAACAAGGCTTTCC
>CAKSDT010000041.1 GCA_934446135.1 uncultured Clostridia bacterium | reverse complement strand
GTTGTATACCGTGACGGCAAAGCCTATTCTGACATAGAAAAGATTGCGTCATATATGAAACTTAAGACAAAAGACCACGGTGGGTTTGTTGAAATTACCGGAATGGACAAAGTTTACAGCGAAGATGAAATAAATGCTTTCAGGGGTGCTTTTGAAATAGGAACTATAGAAAAAGAGGTAAAAGATACTGTTTTATTTTCTTCTGACGGGGGACTCTACACAAAAGAGTTTTATATTACGCTTTCGGCAGATCCTGAATCTGTAATATATTATACAACGGACGGCTCCGACCCTACCGAAAAATCAAATGTCTATACGGGTGGCATACTTATAAAAGACAGGTCTGAAGAACCCGATAAACTCTCTTCGGTTACATCTGTTGTGGAATCGGGATATAAAAAACCTCTTGCAAACAGTTTTAAAGGTACGGTTATAAAAGCAAGGGCAATTAAAAAAGACGGTACAAAGGGTCCTGTGACCCAAAATACATATTTTGTAAGTGCGGATATTTACACAAGATACACGGGAGCGAAAATCATTTCCGTGGCGACAGATGAGGATAATCTTTTTGGCGAAAACGGAATATACCGATATCCCAACTATCTAACTCTCGGAAATCCGAATGAAGTTTCGGGATATGCCGAAATTTACACAAATTCGGGTGAGAAACTTGTATCCCAAAGTGTCGGCATAAGGTTAAACGGTGCCGGAACAAGGGTTTTGCAGCAAAAATCCTTAAGACTTTATGCAAGACAAAACCCGGAATATGAAAACGGTTCTTTAAAATCGTTCAAGGCTGATATTTTTGACGGAAAAGTTAAGGACATTTCGGGAGAACCTATTTATAAGTTTAAAAGGCTTATTTTGAGGAATGCAGGCGATGATTGGACAAAATACTATTTAAGAGATACTTTAAGCCAGGAGATTTGTGAAAAACTCGGACTTATTTATCAGGGTTATACTCATTCGGTTGTCTTTATAAACGGGGAATACTGGGGAGTTTACCTAATAAGGGAAAGATATGATTCTCACTATTTTGAAGAGCATTTCAAACTTTTAGACGACAAAGACGCAGTTTTGATAGAAATTGCGAACGATCCCTTAAAAGCGACTTTAAGTGAGGGAGAACAGTCGGATCTTGAAGTATTTAATGCACAGGCATATTTTATTATTAATAACGATATGTCAGAAAAGGAAAATTACGAGATTGCACAAAAGTATTTTGACCTTGACAATATGATAAATCTCTATATTGCAAACATTTTTACGGAAAATGTTGATTGGCCGCATAACAATATCAAAATATGGAGAAACAAAAACCCCGAAAACACAACCGTTGATACGAAGTGGAGATTTATTTTAACTGATATGGACTGTACCATGGAAAGTTTAAAAACCATTTATTATGACGCATATCTTCCCGGTGATGAAAGAAGAAGTTACTGGAATGAAGGAAGAGGGGGAACTTTAGAGTTTAAATTAAGGGCAGACTGCCTTTCAAATTTGATGTTTAATTCTCTTCTTAAAAATAAAGAATTTAAAAATAAATTTATTTCAAGGTATTTTGAGTGTATAGACGGGCCTTTAAAAGGTGAAAATATTGTAAAAAGCATCGAATCTCGTTACAAAGAAACAATTTATTTAAGAACAGAACATATTTTAAGATATCCGGGAAGTTGGAAATATGACGATACCGAGGCACTTAAAAAATGGGCACTTAACAGAGGAAAGGTTGCAAAACAGGAGACAAATAACTACTTTGGACTGTAAAAGTGCAGAATTTTGCAAAATCTCAGCATTTTTTATTCAAAATAGAAGAAAATTATACAAAATTCATTGACAAATTGCTCCAAAAGGTGTATATTATCAGTTATAAAAATAAACAGGAGGTAGTAAAAATGAAAAAAATCGTTGTATTAATGTTGGCTGTAGTAATGATTGTTATGTCATTTGCCGCTTGCGGAAACGGAAAAAACGCATCTTCATATACAGCTGATAACAAAGAATTCTTTATCGGTGCAACCGGACCGCTTACAGGAGACGCTTCTGCATACGGTAACTCAGTAAAAGACGGTGCTGAACTCGCGATTGACGAAATCAATGCAGCAGGCGGACTTAACGGAGTTAAATTTAAATTCGATATTAAAGATGATAAGGCAACAGCCGCTGATGCTGCAGTAGGTTATGACACATTGTTTGAAGCAGGTATGAACCTTTCAATCGGCAGTGTAACATCAGGTTCTTGCGATTCATTCGCATCAAAGGCAGATGATGATCACCTTTTCTTTATTACACCTTCGGCTTCTGCTGCTAATGTAATCGAAAACAGAGATACTGCATTCAGAGTTTGCTTCGGAGATCCTGACCAGGGTACTTTGGCGGCTGAAGAACTTACAAAGGACTACAAGAAAATCGGTGCTATCTACGATACCAGCGATCCATATTCATCAGGTATTTTCAAAGCATTTGATGATGAAATGAAAAAACTCGGTGTTGAATACAGTGTTCAGTCATTTGACGCTGAAAACAAAAAAGACTTTACAACTCAGGTTGAAGCATTAAAAGATTGCGATGTTATCTTCCTTCCTATCTACTATACAGAAGCAGGACTTATCGCAAAGGCTTGCACAGCAAAAGGCTGCGAAGCACTCTTGTTCGGTTGTGACGGACTTGACGGTGTTAAGGACCAGATTGACTCAAGCGTTAAAAACACAATCAAATATATCACACCTTTTGATGTAAGCAGCACAAATGAAAAGACAAAGAAATTTGTTGACGCTTATAAAGCAAAATACGGCAAAGATCCTGACCAGTTCGCTGCTGACGGATATGACGCTGTAATGACAATTTATGAAGCACTCAAAAAAGCAAATGTATCTGATCCAACACTTTCAGTTTCAGATATGGCAGATACAGTAATTGAAGCACTTACCGCTTCAGATTTCAAACTTGACGGAGCAACAGGCGAAATGACTTGGGATAAGACAGGTGCCTGCAAGAAAGTTCCTCAGATAGTTACACTTGAAAACTAATTGAAACTTATTCAGATATATCGGTTGGGTGCCTTAAAGCACTCAGCCTTATATCTGTTTTATACGGAATAAATAAACAATCGGTCTATTTATTCTGTATGAAATAAAAAATAACACGGTACAGACAAAAGTTGGTTAACGGTTTTTACGCTGCATCGTCGGAAAGAACGGAGAGTTATATGAGTACAATTATAGACGGATTAAGCCTTGGCAGTATTTATGCACTTATAGCATTGGGTTATACCATGGTTTACGGAATTGCGAAAATGCTTAACTTTGCTCACGGAGATATTATTATGGTCGGTGCATATGCCAAAATGTCAACTCTTGCACTTACAGGTCAGCCGATAGCCGCAATAGTAGTTGCAATTATTGTCTGCACAGTGCTTGGTATTTTAACAGAAAAACTTGCGTACAAACCGTTGAGAGGAGCATCTCCTTTGGCAGTCTTAATTACTGCTATCGGTGTATCTTACCTTTTGCAGAGTGTTGCACAGTTAATTTACGGTGCAAAATCTCAGACAGTTACAATCGGTAACTTCGGGTCATTGTCTTTAGGAAGTTTTAAAATCAGTTATGCAACGCTTATAACTCTTGTAATAGGCGGAATTATAATGATTGCACTTTCACTTTTCATAAAGAAAACAAAGTTGGGAAGAGCAATGCTTGCAGTTTCAGAAGATAAAGGTGCGGCACAACTTATGGGTATCAATGTAAATATGGTTATAACGCTTACATTTGCTATAGGCTCTGCACTTGCTGCATTTGCTTCAACATTCTATCTTATGCAGATTCCAAGCACAAGCCCGACCTTAGGTTCAATGCCCGGTATCAAAGCATTTACTGCAGCGGTTATCGGCGGAATAGGTTCTATTCCCGGAGCGATGCTCGGCGGTATACTTTTGGGTGTAATCGAAAAACTTTGTCTTAGTGTGCCTGTTCTTGCACCTTATACAACGGCACTTGAATTTTCTTTGCTGATAATTATACTTTTGGTTAAACCTACGGGAATACTCGGCAAAGTAAGAAGAGAGAAGGTGTGATTTATGGCAGAAAAGAAAAGCAAATTCAGAATTAAACATTATGTAAATTATATAGTTGTTGCATTGTTTTTGGCGGTTACTGTGTTGATGCAGTACTCGGGAATGCTTAACCGTTCTACCGCAAACTTGCTTACACAAATTGGTTATTCAATAATCCTTGCGGTTTCTTTGAATCTTGTTGTTGGATTTTTGGGTGAACTCAGTTTGGGTCACGCGGGATTTATGTGCGTTGGTGCATACCTTGGTTGTTTCTTTGCCAAATATATGTCCGAATTTATAGATTCCAAACTGTTGGTTCTTATAGTTTCTATGGTAGTCGGCGGACTTATTGCCGCAGTTTTCGGCCTTATCATAGGACTTCCGGCTTTAAGGCTTAAAGGCGACTATCTTGCAATAGTAACACTTGCCTTTGGTGAAATTGTAAGAACAATATTTAAAAACCTTGATACTTTTGGCGGTGCACTCGGACTTTCAACTAAAAAGTACGGTCCTAATCTCTTTATAGTTTCTTTTGTTGTTGTTCTTATAATGCTGTTTATCATTCAGAACCTTATAAGGAGTAAGCACGGCAGAGCCATAACTGCAATAAGGGATAATGAAATTGCAGCAAAAGCAATGGGTATAAATGTTACATTCTACAAACTTTTGGTTTTCGTAGTTTCGGCATTTTTCGCAGGTATTGCAGGCGTTATTTACGGACACTTCACAACTCCGGTGCTTTATTCTTTCTTCTCATACAACTATTCAATAGAAATTCTTGTTATGGTTGTGCTTGGCGGAATGGGAAGCATTACGGGTTCAATAATTGCCGCGACACTTATAACTTATATCAACTTTGTTCTTACAACAAATCTTTCGGGCGATCTTGCGGCACTTAAGTATCTTATTTATGCGATAATTCTTATTCTTATGATTATCTTTAATAATGCTCCTATGTTTAAACCTTTTAAAGATAATCTCGGTAAAATCAGAAAGAATATATTTGATAAGATCACTGGAATATTTATTAAAAATAAAAATGTTGATCCGTCTAAGATTAAAGACGACGCTGCCGCTTGGGACAGAGTTCCGACTAAAATTGAAATGGACGCACTTTTGAGCGTTGATATAAACAACGACAGTATTGAAAAGAAAGAAAAGGGGGACAAGTAAAATGGGAGAATATATGCTTGAAACCCGTAACCTCGGAATTTCTTTCGGGGGATTGAGAGCGGTTGACAATGTTAATCTTAAAATAAAAAAAGGCGAACTTTACGGACTTATCGGTCCTAACGGTGCCGGCAAGACTACAATTTTTAACTTGCTTACAGGTGTTTATAAACCTACTGACGGAACAGTTTTGCTCGACGGGGAAGACCTTACGGGCAAATCGCAGGAAAACATAAATCATAAAGGTATTGCCAGAACTTTCCAGAACATAAGACTTTTTAACAATATGAGCGTCATAAGGAATGTTATGGTTGGACTTCATAATCAGCCTGAATTTAATTGCAATCCTTTTGTAAGTATGTTCAGACTTCCGGGTCATTTTAAATCCGAAAGGAAGATGAGGGAAAGGGCAAAAGAACTTTTAAGAATTTTCGACCTTGAACAGGAAAGAAACAATCTTGCCTGCAATCTTCCATACGGTAAGCAGAGAAAACTCGAAATTGCAAGGGCACTTGCAACCAATCCGAAACTTCTTTTGCTTGATGAACCTGCAGCCGGTATGAATCCTAATGAAACTGCAGAACTTATGCAGATGATTCAGTTCGTTAGAAAAGAATTTGATATGACTGTCCTTCTTATAGAACACGATATGAAACTTGTTTCGGGTATCTGTGAAGAAGTTACGGTTTTAAACTTTGGTACAACTCTTGCACAAGGCGAAACAAATGCAGTGTTAAATGATCCGAAAGTTGTAACCGCTTATCTTGGCGACGACGAATAATTCGGCTATACTAAACCGCATTTTGCGGCAAAAGGAGATAAACTCATATGCTTAAAATAGAAAATCTTGAAGTAAGTTACGGTATGATTAAAGCAATTAAAGGCGTTTCCTTTGAAGTAAACGAGGGCGAAGTAATTGCCTTAATCGGTGCAAACGGTGCCGGTAAAACTACAATTCTTCATACCATAACTGGACTTATTCAGGCTCAGGCGGGCAGAATTCTTTTTGAGGGAGAAGACCTCACAAAGACACCTGCTCACAAAATAGTAAAGATGGGTATGGCTCATGTTCCCGAGGGCAGAAGAATTTTTGGTGAACTTACAGTGCACGAAAATCTTATAATGGGTGCTTTCACAAGAAATGATAAAGCAGAAATTAAAAGAAACCTTGAAATGGTTCACGAAAGATTTCCAAGACTTCTTGAAAGAAAAAATCAGATTGCAGGAACTCTTTCCGGCGGTGAACAACAGATGCTGGCAATGGGCAGAGCCTTGATGTCAAATCCTAAGATTATACTTATGGATGAACCGTCTATGGGACTTTCGCCGCTTTATGTTTCTGAAATTTTTGATATTATTCAAAAAATCAGTGCAGCAGGCACAACGGTTCTTTTGGTTGAACAGAATGCAAAAAAAGCACTGTCAATTGCAGACCGTGCATATGTTCTTGAAACAGGCAATATTGTGCTCCAGGGTAAGGCAAACGACCTTTTAAATGATGAGTCGGTGAAGAAGGCATATCTCGGAGAATAAATGTCTTTACGGCTTGTAAATTGTGTTCCTGAGCGTTTTAATGGCATAATTTATAATTAAAATTAACTGTGAGTAAAACTCCGCTTAAATTTAAGCGGAGTTTTTTTGATATAATGCACTTAAACACTGCACGGATTATAATTTGTTGACCGATGAAACTGATAATGCCCGGTTTTGATATTTTATCATTCTTTTTTACTGTTTAAAACTGATTTATAATAATTTCCGAATTGGGCAAGGGCGTCGATTATGGGCAGCATTTCCCGTCCCAGATCTGTAAGACCGTATTCAACCTTTGGCGGTATTTCGTGATAATCCTTACGGTATGCAAGTCCGTCATCAAGCATTTGATGAAGGCTGTCTGTCAATACTTTTTGTGAAATTCCTTCCAAATCTCTTTGAAGTTCGTTAAATCGCCACGGACGGGATTTAAGATTTCGAAGAATAAGAAGTTTCCACTTTCCGCCAATAAGGGCTACGGCTGTTGCCACAGGGCAAGCAGGAAGTTCATCTTTTGTTTTCAATTTTGTTCACCTCGCAAATATATTGTATCATAAGTGCAAGGCGTAAATCGTCTTGCAACACACCGATTCAATATTTACATCATTGACAAACACAGAGGTGTTTGTACTTACGTTGTAAATATTATATCATAAGTGCAAGGCGTAAATCGTCTTGCAACACACCGATTCAATATTTACATCATTAACAAACACAGAGGTGTTTGTACTTACATTGTAAATATTATACCACGCATTTTAAAAAAATGTATACAGTTATAAAAAAGTGCGTACTTGTTTTTGTATATACCCGGTGATAAACTTGTATATGAGCAAAGGAAAGTTGCTAAAAAGTTCAGGAGGTAAAATATTATGAAAAACTATGAAAAAACTAATATCGGAAACGAAGGCAGAACAGAACTTCACGAAAAACTTGCATTGACCGGTGCAGAAATCAGTATTAATCAACTTCCGGCAGGTGCGAATGTTCCATTTGTTCATTCTCACAAAAATAATGAGGAAATTTACGGAGTAATTTCAGGAAAAGGAAAAGTTATAATTGACAACGAGGAAATAACACTTAGCACAGGAGATTGGATTAAAATTTCTCCGGCAGCGAAAAGGCAGTTTTTTGCTGCAAAAGATTCCGGTATTTCTTTTATTTGCATACAGGTAAAGGAAAATTCGCTCGGCGGCTTTACTGCAGATGATGCAGTGATTTATCAATAAGATTAAGAAGCACAATCCTTGCGGTTTTGGGATTGTGTTTCTTTTAGTTTTTCTTCTTATTATTATCCGCAACTCTAACTGCAGCGATTGTTGCAAGAGTATCTGCATACTGTGTAAAAACAAGTGCGAGAAAAGCAAGGGTATCATTGTCAGCAAATTCTGCGGTTAAATTGGCGGCAAGAGTTATAAACTGTGTGTATTCTATGGAATTAATTTTAACCGCCCCCGCAACAAATATTTCTCTTTATTATTGTATGACGGCGGCAGAAAAATGCTAAATATTTATTACTTTTACAAATTCTGCTGCGATTTTTGCAGAATTTGAAGCGGCTTTTTTTATAAATTCGGGATAATCAACAGTTGCACCCGAGTCTGCCGAATCGGATATTGCACGGATAACGAGGAAGGGAACTTTATTTACATAACAAACCTGTGCTATTGCACCGCCCTCCATCTCGCAGGCTATTGCATTAAAACGTTGTGCAATTTCTTTCTTTTTTTCGTTTGATGCAATAAACTGGTCGCCTGATGCGACAACCCCTGTCAAAGTATTAATTCCGAGTTTCTCTATTACGGATACAGCGGTATCAACCATTTTTTTATCGCACGGCAGGTTTATAACATTAATTCCCGAAATAAGTCCGACCTCGTCGCCTACTGCCGAAGTGTCCATATCATGCTGGACAAGGCTTTCTGCAACCGCAACATCAAAAACATTGAGTTTATCGGTAAGAGTTCCGGCAACGCCCTGATTTAAAATCAAATCCGCATTATATTTTAAAATCATAATTTCAGCACACATTGCAGCAAAAACTTTGCCTACACCGCAGACAGCCATAACGGTTTTTCTACCCGAAAGTGTGCCGGTTATAAACTTTATGCCGCTTACAGTTTCTTCTCTTCGGTCTTTCATAATGGATGAAAGTTCTTCAATTTCAACTTCCATTGCACATATTATTCCTATCATAAAATCAGTCCTTTATTTAATCTTTAGTATAAGAAGTGAAATATCATCTGCCTGGGGAGCACCTTTAACAAACATTCTTACATCATCATGAAGAAGTTTCAGAATCTGATTTATCGGTTTTGAGGCATATTCTTTAAGTCCCTTAATAACCATTGAATTATCAAATCTTTCGCAATTGTCATTCACAGAATCGGTAATACCGTCGGAGAACAGATAAAGTTCATCACCTTTTTTAAGAAGAATACTTTCCTGTTTATAGATAACTTCGGGATTTATCATAAATCTCGGGTTTTGACCGCCCGCAAGTTCAGTAAATTCACCGTTTGATTTTATAAGCGGCACTTTAAATCCCGCATTTACATAAACAAGTTTTCCCGTGTTGATTTCAAGAACACCCATAAACACACTTGCGTTAATTTTCTTTTCGTTCATTAAAGAAACCTGTGCGTTTACATTTGTTAATACTTCGTAAGGACTTTGTCCCGAAACAGCGTGAGCCTTAATAAGTTCTTTTATTATTTTGCCGAGAATTGTTCCGTCTATGTTTTTCTCATTTGAGTCAATCATACAAAATGCAATGTGGTTTGAATCTGTTTCAAACACATCAAAAAAGTCGGAACAAACATATTTTGCAGGTTTAACCGAGGCAAATATTTCAAAGTAGTCGGATTCCGGAAAGTCAATAAGGTTTGAATCCCTTTGGACTCTTGTGCTTATATTAAACTCACCGTTTTTCTTTTCATAGTCATAAACTTCGCTTTTTGAGTCTTCGAAGAGTTTTGAAAGTTTTGGTCCCAATTTATTAAAACTGTTTGAAAGTGCAATAGTTTCATCAGTTCCCTCCGGCGTTACGGAATATTCAAAATTTCCCTCTCCTACACATTCAATTCCGTTTGTAATTCTTTTTATGGGCGATGTAAGCATTTTTGCTGCCTTAAAACTTCCTCTTACGGAGAAAACAATAACTAAAACTATTAAAAGTACGAGAATTATTGAAAGTGTATAAACTGCTTTTTGATTTGAATTTCCCAAAATTCCGCCCTTTTGAATTCCGGGAATTTCCAAAGCAGGTTTAATAACCGCAATATTGATATCGGGTGATATTGTTTTGGTCACAGACGCAAAAACATCACTTCCCGAGACAGTTGTTTCAAATGCTTTCTCGGAATTCTGATTTAAGATATCGCCCTCTTCAGCCTCAATGACCTTTCCTTTTGCGAGGGGAGAATCATCTTTTGCGTCAGAATATGTAATGTTTCCTTCAGAGTCGAATACAATGGTAGTGTACCCGTCTTTTCCGATTGTTGAAAGAAAAGAAGAAAGTGCATATTTGACACACACACCGCCCTTAAAACCGCCGCCCGTTACAGGATATGCCGAAATAACATACGGATTTTTGCCGTATTTGTCATAACCTATGCCTGTATATGCAGTGTCAAGTGTGGTTTTGATTTCTTTATACCATTTAGCATCTCTTGCGTTGTATTGGATAACTCCGCCTTTGCTGTTAAATTTGCCTTTCTGATTGTTATCGGCAAAAACCGTGAATTTGCTTTCAAGCGATAAAAATGCTGAAATTATATTCCCGTCGCTTTTGGCAGTTTCAAGAAGATAGGGCGCCGCATTTGCCGCAAGGTCAACATCTTTTGTGAGGCTTTGGGTATCTACATCGGTTTCATAAATAACCTGTGCTTTGTAACCCGTTCCTCCGAGAACAGGGGGAGTTATCTTATTTCCCGTAGTTTCAAAGTATTGAGGATTAGCGTAAACATTATTGATTTTCTTTGCAGTATCTTTTGTTTTTTGGGTTATATTTTCCAGAAGGGCATTAATGTCTTTCTGATATTTAAGGCTGTCCTGTTCGATTGATGTTTTAATTTCATCAACGCGTTTCTGACTGTCACCGGAATCCTTTGAAGATGCCGCAGGGGTTACATTGGAAACGGTAATAATAGCCGATATTCCCATTACAAGAGTGCTTATAAGGGAAACCAAAAGAACAAGCGACAAAATTTTAATTGCAGTTTTTTTACCCATCATTCTTACTCCTTTAAAAATTTTCCTATTATAATTGTATAATATACCGATGAAAAAATCAAGGGTTCAAATATTAAATTTTTATTAAATAAGTGTTGACAAAATGAAATTTGTGTGTTAAAATGTCGACAAGTTGAGATTAGTAGCAGAGAAGATTTAGATAGTTTAGTTTAGAAAAGTTAGGTGTCTTAGCAGAATAAGACCGTAATATTATTTGACTTTTACTTGTCATAAATCTTTTTTGTGAGGATTTCTGATAAGTTTTTTTTATTTATTAAAGAAAAGGAGAATAGTTGAGATGAGAAAGTTGAGAAGAGGATTATCAGTAGTATTGGCAGTATTTTGTGTTATGTTTGCATTTGCTTCATGCGGCAAAGGGGAAACTTCACAAGACGGAGAGAAAAAAGTTTTTAATATAGGTGTAACGCAGTATGCCGACCACCCGTCACTTGATAACTGCCGCACAGGATTTATTGAAGGACTTAAAGAAGCAGGACTTAAAGAAAATGAAGATTTTGTTATAGATTACCAGTCTGCACAGGCCGATTCAAAAATTGCGTCGCAGATAGCAGATAAGTTTGCGTCAAGCGGAAAAGATTTGGTATGCGGCATTGCAACACCTTCGGCACAGACTCTGTATGCAACCTGTCTTCCTAAAAATATTCCGGTTGTTTTCAATGCAGTTTCAGACCCTGTGGCAGCAGGTCTTTCAAAGAAAGACGGTTCTGCAATGAAAGGCATTACAGGCGTTTCAGATGCACTTCCGGTTGAGGCACAACTTAAATTGATAAGAGAAATTCTTCCGGATGCAAAAAAAATCGGTATTCTTTATACAACAGGCGAGGCAAACTCGGTAAGTACGCTTAAAATTTATGAAGAACTTGCACCGAAATACGGTTTTGAAATAGTTTCAAAAGGTATTACAAAACAGGCAGAAGTTGCATCTGCACTTGATGTTGTTCTTACAAGCGTTGACTGTATTTCAAATATGACCGATAATACAGTTGTTTCGGCACTTTCGGTTTTGCTTGATAAAGCAAATTATAAAAATATTCCGGTGTTTGGCTCTGAAGAAGAACAGGTTAAAAACGGATGCCTTGCATCTGCAGGTCTTGACTATGTAAAACTCGGCAAACAAGCAGGTGCCATTGCGGCAAGAATATTAAAGGGTGAAGATGTTTCATCAATTCCTTTTGAAACAATGAAAGAATCAAAAATCACGGTAAATGAAAAACAGGCTGAAAAACTCGGAATTAAGATTTCAGACTCTGTTTTAAAAGACAGTGAAATTATAAAGTAAGGATTTTGATTATGGCAGATATATTAATAAGTATACTTCAGCAAGGTCTTATATTCGGCATAATGGCACTCGGTATTTATATAAGTTACAAAATACTGGACTTTCCCGATTTGTCGGTTGACGGTTCGTTTCCTTTGGGAACTGCAATAAGTGCAAGAATGATTACAATGGGGATAAATCCCTGGCTTGCACTTCTGGTTGCATTTGCAGCAGGTGCGGCGGCAGGCTGCGTTACCGGTCTTTTAAATGTAAAACTTAAGATTAAAGACCTCCTTTCGGGTATTTTAGTAATGCTTTCTCTGTATACCGCAAACTACATAATAGCGGGCGGTCCGAATACATTTTTTATGGGTGAGAAAACCATATTTTCATCAGGGGTACCGTCAATAATCATAATAATTATGATAACTGTTGCGGTTAAAGTGCTTCTTGATATGTATCTTGCCACAAAATCCGGTTTCTTGCTCAAAGCAACAGGAAACAATCAAAAACTTGTTGTTGTTCTTGCAAAAGACCCCGGAACTGTAAAAATATTGGGTCTTGCCATAGCAAATGCACTTGTTTCTTTTTCGGGTGCGGTTTACGCACAAAGCACAATGCAGTTTGATATTTCATCGGGAACAGGCACAATGGTTATGGGACTTGCGGCAGTTATTATCGGAACGACAATTTTCAGAAAAATGGCTTTTGTTAAAGCAACAACTGCAGTAATTGTGGGAATGATTATTTATAAAGGCTGTATTACAGTAGCCCTTTTCCTGGGACTTCCGTCGCATTTTTTGAATCTTATGATGGCAGTGCTGTTTGTAATTCCTATGGTTTTAAACAACTTTGTTACCGGAAAGGGGACTGAAAATGTTAGATCTTAAAAATATATGTCTTACTTTCAGCAAAGGTACAGTTGATGAAAAGCCGCTTTTTAAAGATTTTAACCTTACTGTAAAAGAGGGCGATTTTGTTTCTGTTGTAGGAAGCAACGGTTCGGGAAAAACTACAATATTAAATGTGATTTCGGGAGATATGAAAGTTGATTCGGGACACATTTTCTTAAGAGATAAAGATATAACAAATGTACCTTCTTATAAAAGGTCAAGAAGCATTGCAAGAGTTTTTCAGGACCCTCAGTCGGGTACTTGCTCTACTATGACTATTTTTGAAAATATGTCAATTGCCGACAACAAACTAAAGCCGTTTGGGTTAACACCGGGACTTAACAAAAAAAGAAAGGACTTTTACAGAAGTCAGCTTGAACTTTTGGGCCTGGGACTTGAAAATAGAATGGATGCTGTAGTAGGCACTTTGTCCGGCGGTCAAAGACAGGCACTTGCACTTATAATGGCAACAATGGTAACGCCTGAACTTCTTCTTTTGGATGAGCATACAGCGGCTTTGGATCCAAAATCAAGCGACACCGTTATGTCCCTTACTCTTAAAATTATAGAAGAAAAGAAACTTACTGCACTTATGGTTACGCACAATTTAAGACACGCGGTTAACTACGGAACAAGGGCACTTATGATGCACGACGGTGCGGCGGTTTTGGATATTGACGGTCAGCAGAAAAAAGACCTTAAAATTGACGATATCCTGGACATATTTAATGAGATCAGCATAGAATGCGGAAATTAATCCGAAATGTAAAAGAGTCCCGGAACGCAAAAAATCGGGGAAAATTAAATAAATCAATAACAAGGACAGGAAAATGTAATCCTGTCCTGATATTTTATTAGGAGAAAAATCCAGGATTTTTTATAAATAAGATTTTTTGCTGCGAACAAACTTCACCTCTTGAGCGTCGGAACAAGCGTACACCGTATCGCCGTACTTTAAAAAAGCACGGCTTAAATGCTCCGCTGTTCCTCCTTTTTCCCAAAAGTCAGATGACTTTTGGGAGCCCTATACACGCCGCCCAAGTAAAACCTCACAAAAAGGCGTGTCCTTTTTGTGAAAGAGGAGGAATAACGGCGTGTATGACGATTTTCCTATTTCGGCTCCGAAATGTAAAAGAGTCCCGGAACGCAAAAAATCGGGGAAAATTAAATAAATCAATAACAAGGACAGGAAAATGT
>CAKSDT010000040.1 GCA_934446135.1 uncultured Clostridia bacterium | reverse complement strand
AAAATTAATACGCTCAAATTATATGCGGAAAATTTTATTAATATTTTTACTTGCGATTGACCGACTGTTTCGGCAGTCTGAAACAACTTTCATTTGAACGGTGTTTTTATGCAATTTTTAGTTTAAACTGTCAATTTCCTTAAGCCATATCTGATAAGAAGCGTCGGACGGCATTCTGAAATCACCTCTGGGTGATAATGTTACCGAACCTACTTTAGGACCGTCGGGCATACAGGAACGCTTAAATTGCGAAACAAAAAATCTTCTGAAGAAAACTTTAAGCCATTTTAGTATTGTTTGGTCTGAATAAATACCCTCAAAAACATATTTTGCCAGACGGTATATCTTTTTTGGACTTGAACCTGTTCTCATAAAGTGATAGAGGAAAAAATCGTGAAGTTCGTACGGACCGACCAAATCCTCGGTTTTTTGCGATATTTCTCCGTTTTCGGAAGCGGGGAGAAGTTCGGGGGAAACAGGGGTATTTAAGATATCTGTCAGCACTTCGGAAAGTCTTTTTTCAGCAAATTCGGATTCATATTTTATAATGTATCTTACAAGGGTTTTCGGTACGGATGTATTAACTCCGTACATTGACATATGATCGCCGTTGTATGTTGCCCATCCCAATGCAAGTTCTGATAAATCTCCCGTGCCTATAACTATTCCGCCCGTTTTGTTGGCAATATCCATAAGAACCTGAGTTCTTTCTCTTGCCTGAGAATTTTCATAAGTCACATCTAAATTTGTTTCATCTTGTTCTATATCTTTAAAATGTTGTTTAACTGCATCTGTTATATTAATCTGTTTAATGGTTACACCAAGTTCTTCGCAGAGTTTAACTGCATTGGATTTTGTCCTTTTTGTTGTTCCGAAGCAGGGCATCGTAATACAAATAATTTCTTTTCTGTCTTTTTTCATAAGGTCAAATGCACGGACTGTTACTAAAAGTGCAAGGGTACTGTCAAGCCCGCCTGAAATTCCGATAACTGCAGTTTTTGCATAAGTGTGTTCCAATCTTTTTTTCAATCCGTAGGACTGAATTTTAAGGATTGATTCGGCACGCATTTTAATTTGTTCGTCAACAGGCGGAACAAACGGATTTTTATCATAATATCTTGTAAGAACTGTTTCTGTCGGTTTCATTGAAAACAACACTTCAAAGCCGTCGGCGGCGGTTTCAAATGTTGTGCATCTGTGTCTTTCGTGAGAAAGTTTTTTAACATCAAATTCCGTTACAGTGATACTGCTTTCTTCAAACGGTTTGTTTTCTTTTAACAGACTTCCGTTTTCAGAAAGAATATGGTGGCTTGAAAAGACCATATCCTGTGTGGATTCTGTCGGTGAAGCATTGGCATAAATATATCCCGAAATAAGTCTTGCGGATGTTGAATTTACTAAAAGTCTTCTGTATTCTTCCTTTCCTATAACTTCGTCGGATGCAGAAAGATTTGCAATTATCATTGCACCTTTTTGAGCAAGTTTCCTTGACGGAGGATCAGATGTCCAAAGGTCTTCGCAAATTTCAATTCCAAATGAAAAGTCCGGAAAATCTGAGCATCTGAAAATCAGATTCATACCAAAAGGAACTGATTTTTCTCCGATTTGTACTTGCATTACATTTCCGTTTAAGATGTTTCCGGATGAAAACTGACGAATTTCATAAAATTCTCCATAATTCGGTATCGCACATTTAGGAACAATTCCCAATACTTCTCCCCGATAAAAAACAACAGCACAATTGAAAAGTTTTCCGAAAAATTTAAGGGGACAGCCAACGGCAAAGATACACTCGGCATTTTCGGTTCTTTTTTTTATCTCAAAAACAGAGTTTAAAGCACTGTCAAGGAGTGTGTCGGTGAAAAAAAGATCCGAACAGGTATAACCCGTTACACAAAGTTCAGGGAGAATTAAGAGTTTAACTCCCAGTTTTTCGGCTTCGGAAACGGTTTTAATTATCTCTTCTGTGTTATTTAAAGTGTCGGCAACTTTCACATTAATTGTTCCGGCGGCCGCTTTTATAAATCCGTCTTTCATAAAAAAATATCCTTTCGCAATTTTTAATCATTATATACCTATAATGCGATAATTGCAATAATTTTATTTACAATTGGATATATGTGTGCTATAATTGTTCAAAAGAAATAAGGGTGATAAAAGTGTATAAAACAAAAAAAGAATGGCTTGAAGAAAATAAAGTAAATAACAAAAGAGACGAAAATCTTTTGAGTCTTGCTTATGACACAATTATGGGTAATGTCTACGGCAGGGAAGGATATCCATGGAGTCCGTTAAGGGGTATATCCCCGGGGAAAAATCATTTTGAGGGGATTTGGAACTGGGACGCCGCATTTCATTCTGTCGGTGTTTCAAGATGGGATACTGAACTTTCGAAAGAGGGAGTTTTTGGATTTTTTAAATACCAGTGTGAAAACGGAAAACTTCCCGATGTTAAATTTGAGGACGGAACTCTGCAGGATTTGTTTTCAAAACCGCCGGTATTTGCTTGGGCTTGTGAAATTATTTATAAAAACGGCGGCGATATTGATTTTTTGAAAGAGATTTATCCAAAACTTGTTTTAAATTGCAGATGGTGGGAAAAAAACAGAAAATATAACGAAATGTTTTATTATGATTCGGACGAAGAGAAAGGCACCGAGGAATATGAACGCCACGCCAGATTTGAATCCGGTTGGGATAATTCTCCAAGATGGGATAAGGGCATAAACCGCTTATGGCCCGTGGATTTAAACTGTTTTGTTTTTATGACATACAAATCGCTTTCTTACATATCGGACAAACTCTCGCTTTTTGATGATTCGAAAGAATGGGAGAACAAGAGTACAACACTTGAAAAACTTATAAATGAGAAGTTATGGGATGATAAGAACAAATATTATGCCGATTGCGACCGATTTACCGGCGAAATATCAGATGTTTTGACCCCGGCGTCATTTATGCCCCTTTATATCAAAATTGCTGATATTGACAGGGCAGAATGTATGAATGAACTTGCAAAAACAAAGTTTGAATATAATATGCCTACGGTTTCATTTGACAACCCGGCATATTCGACAGAATACTGGAGAGGCCCTGTTTGGCTAAATACTGCATATTTTGCTGCAAAAGGACTTAAAAACTATGATTTTGAAACTGCAGATAAAATAAAAGAAAATATTCTTGAAATGTGCGGAAAGTACAGTAATAATATTTATGAAAACTATGATGCAAGGACAGGAAAGGGGCTTTGCTGCGACCATTTTTCCTGGAGCGGTGTCTTTGTAATAGAGTTTATACTTAATTTTGAAAAGTGGAATTTTCGCGAATAATAAGATTTTTTATAAAATGGTGTTGACATTTACATATTTGTGGTGATATTATATACAGTAGTATAAAATCAAAGGAGGGATTAAAGTGACTAAGCGTTCAGGATGCTATATCACTTCGCAAGAAAAAGATAAGTATATTGCTGCATTTGGTAAAGAAATGCAAACATTAAGGGCAAAAGCGAATATTTCCCAGAGCGATCTTGCCAACATTACCGGAATCTCGAGACAAACATACGGTGCTATTGAAAGAGGAATACAAAAGATGTCGTGGGGAACATATCTTTCAATGATACTTTTTTATGACTATAATAATGACACACGCAGTTATTTAAGATCACTTGATGCTTTTCCGAAAAGCGTTATCAATATGATTAACTGCATCGGCGAAAATCTTGACAAAGAAATTTCAAATTTCATTGACAGTGGGCAAAACGATATTTTTTCGGTTCTCGATGAGCAGGCAATTGCAACAATTAAAACAGTTATTATTGTTGAATATGCAAGATGTAATACACTTTCGGGTGAGGAAATAGTTAAGTTTTTTAACGACGGCACAATAGGCGGATTTTCAGTTGTAAATGAAGATCTTAAAATTAAAAAGGCATTAGACAATATAAAGAACAGAAAGCGTTAACTAATGAAAAATATAAAACAAATAGCAAATAAGTTTATTGATGAAAACAGTATTGTCGATAAAAGTTACAGTTCATTAATAAAAATCACAGAAAAACTCGGATATACAGTTGTTGAATTCAGCAGTATATTTAATGATGAGGATACAGACGAAATTATAAAACTTTTAAAACTGGAAGATAAAGTTAAAAATTCGGCAGGTTTTACTTATGTAAGTGAGAAATACAGACTTGTGTTTATTAATGAGGATTTGGGCGAAGAGGAAAAAAGCGTTGTCCTTTCCCATGAACTTGGACACATAGTTTGCGGACATTTTAATTCCAATGTACCTTTTATAGGTAAAACGGTTAATGAAGAATACGAGGCGAATGAGTTTTCTCACTATCTTCTGCATCAAAGTTTTTCTACCAAACTGAAAACTTTTCTCAAACACAAAAAACGCTGTTTGGCAGGATGGTTGGTAATAATATTTGTTTTGACGGCGGTTGTTTCGGCTTGTTTATATCAAGGTAAAATAAAGTCGTACAGAGAAGAATATGTTGTTACCGAGTCCGGAACAAGGTATCATCATAAATATTGCTATTATGTAAAGAACAAGGATAACCTCAGAAGTCCTGACTATGAAGAAATTGCAAGCGGTAAATATACACCGTGTAAAATTTGCATAACAAATTAATAAGCCCCTCCGTATTATTTAACGGAGGGTTATTTTTTTATATCACGGTTTGAGATTTAATTAAAGCGGGCTTAAGTTGAATTTATCAAGTGTTATATTGCAATTTATAATATTTATGTGCTTTTCCAAAGCGTCAATTATAATGCTGTCCCTTTTCGTCCGCGGGTAAAGTTTGGCGTATCCGGCATATTTTAAAAGGGTTTGGGCTTCGTCAAGGCTAAGTTCCATACCGAAACATAATGCAATCAGTTTATCTCTTGATGGGATTTTTAAACCCGAAAAAATCTGATATGCGTAATTGGTCTGAACACCCGACTTTTTGATAATATCTGACTTTTTTAATACTTTATCTTCAATAATTTTTTCAAGATACTTATATATGGGAGAATCTACAAGTTCGCCGGTATTATTGGATAAATATGTCTCAAGACTGTTTTCTTTCAGTGTTTTCAATAATTCTTCCGTAGATTTTTCGCCTCCTTTAAATATGATAGTATAATTTTGATGAAAAGTCAATTTATGGAGAGAGAAAATGAGCAAACTGTTTGATTATGCTGAAGTATCAGCGTTTAATGAAAGCACATCGCTTGTGCAAAGAGATAATGAAATATATGTAAAAAAGCAAATCCCGGTGGAACTTGGCAGAATTTATAAAATTTTGAGAGAAAACAGGCACAAGAATATTTCAAACATAATCGAAGTGTTTGAATATTATGCAAAAAAAATAATAGGACAGGTTTGCGACGGCTTGATTTTTTTGCACAAACATAATATTATTCACCGTGACATAAACCCCAATAACATTATGATAACAAAGTCGGGTACAGTGAAAATAATTGATTTTGATATTTCAAGAAGTGTAAAATTTAATAATTATGCTGACGGCATAACACAAGACTCATAATGCGTTTTATAATAAACAGTGTACGGAAGATATTTGCTTTTTGTAGGCAACTGTCAGGACGGTATATTGATTTTCGGAAGAAGAAAAACTGTATGGGTTCAGGATAATGAAGCGAATAAGTTTTATCAACTTGACAAAAACAGAAATTGGAAAAAGTTTTATAAAACCGTTTTGTCAGATGTAAATATGGAAAAGGTAAACAGAAACAGATAAAAAAATTCCCGTTTGAATTTTCAAACGGGGATTTTTTATTATGTGGAAAAATTATTTGTTAATAATTCTACTCTCCTATACAATCAAGGCAGGGTGTATAATTTCGGGAAACGACTGGCTTTATACTTACAAAAACGGCAAAATTGCCAAACTGGCCGAGTCGGCTGACGAACTTTTGAGCAATATGGCGGAAAATTGGATTTTGTTCAAACAATACGGAATGACCGCAAAGGAACTTAGAAATATTCCGCAAAAGGCTTTAAACCAATTGCTTGTAAATGAAAACTATGCAAATACAGAGTTTGGAGTAATTTATGCAATTAAAACAAAATCCGAAAGCACCGAGCAGTATAAAGTGTCATTGAAACTTCAAAGCGAGTCAAAATACATATCAAAAGAAAATATTGTGGTTGAAATTGTATTAAACGGCAACGATGTAAAGGTGATTGACTCAAAAGATTTTTCAAGGGAAGATATAGAAGATTTTGTTGCATGGGTAGAGGCAAGACAAAACGGCAGCGGAGATGTATTCTATGTGCTGAAAAATGATAAGGTTCAGTATTTTATAAATTACTATATGATAAACAGTATAAATGTTTATTCAAAGGAACAGTAAGTAACAAAATAAATCGGAGGTACTTTCGGTGAAAAAAAGAAAAAACAGATTAAAAAACATTTTAAGAATTGCCTTTTTGTGTATATTATGCTTGGTACTAAGTGGCTTCAGCGTGTCTGCACAAACATATGAAGATGTAACGGATTCATTAACAAACGCACACAAAGAAAGTATCTATGATATAAAACTCAATGCACCGTTTTCTAAAGATACAAGCGGGGTAAGAGAGGCAGTAAACCCGGAAAACGGTGCATTGACAGTAACATATGATTTGTTTACGCTTAAAGGTATGGGAGGAGATGCACAATATCCGATAAATCTTGTGTATAATAACCGCTGCTCATCTCAAAAAGAAGAATCCGCCAAATATAACGAAACAACAAATTCATATGATAATATAACGGCAGATAAAAGTAAATTTTTGCAGTCTGTTGAAAAACTCGGTACGGGATGGCGTTTTGATATGCCTTATGTTGAGATTCCCGATGATAAAAACAAGACAAATACGTATGTGTATATGCCTGACGGAAGAGTTTTTAAACAGGGTGACACTGAAAGCGGACTTGAAGACTATAAACTTTCCGATGCAAAGTTTTTAAAAGAAAATGTAAACGGTGTCAAAGAAGAGTATGTTCTTAAGTTTGTAAACGGCGATGAATACCGATTTAACGGAAAAGGTTATCCGGAGTGTAAAAGCGATAAGTTCGGAAATATTGTAAATTATATTTGGTCGTCGGATGATATTCCTGTATTAACAGGCATATCAAATAACTTTGGCGATACAGTTTCGCTTTCTTATACTGATAAAAGTGTAACCGTGCAATATAAAGACCGTAAATATGTAATAAACCGAACTTCGGCAGAAAACGGATTTTTAATAAACTCTGTAAAAGACCCTCAGGGCAGAATAACAGAATTCGGTTATGAAGAAAGAAATTTAAAGTTTGACTTTTTCAATACCCAAGAATGCGGACAGACAAGTACAAATAAATACTATCTGCTTAATAAAATCAAATATACCGGCGGCCTTGAAACAAATTATGAATACATAACCTCAAAAAAATGGCTTTATGAGGAAAACGGCGGTTTTGCGGAATATACAAAACTTTCAGCCAGATATGATTTAAACAGTGATGTAAAAGCGGATAAGGTTACTTATGAATACAGCGGCGAACCTGAGGGATTTCCCGTTTATTAATCAGATAATCTTCCCAAAGATTATAAGTATTTTACAACCGAACAAAACAGTATAGGAACCAAAACAGTTTACAGATATAACAGTAAACACAATCAGACTGAACTTGAAAAAATTGCATACGGAAAAGCCGCATCAAAAGAAGTAAGAAAGTATGATGAACTTACCGATATGCCCAAGGTTTTTGAAATAACAACATATTATGAAAACGGCAGTTCAAAAACTAAGTATAAAGAAGTAAGATTTGACGGCAGGGGAAATGTTGTTTATAGCGATGAATATACAGCCCCCGGCGATGCAGGAAAAAATATCAGCACTTATGGTTACAGCCGCAGCAGCAATATGTGTGTTTATGAAAGCAGTATGGTAAATGAAACGACAAAAGCCGAGATCCGCCGTACACTAAACCACGGCGGGAACTCCTATACAAGCGAAACATTGTACCAAAACGGCAAAAAGGTTAAACAGGACGAGTTTGAATATACCCCGAACGGGAAAATTACTGTGTCAAAAATACAAACGGGAGAAAATGACTATTTAATAACTAAATACACATACGGCGGTAAAAACTCATTTAAATATCCGACCCGTATTTCGGTAAGCGGTGTCAAAGACGCCGGCGGAAACTCCGAAAACTATGTAACCGAGTATGAATATGACCCGTTCGGCAATTGCGTTAAAATAACAGATAATAATAAAAATACAGTCCGCCGTACTTACGATAACCTCGACCGCATTTTAACCGAAACACTTGAGGACGGAAAAATAAGACAGACAGAGTATAACGATAAGCAAAACTCCGTAATAAATATCAATGCAAACGGCTTAAAACTATTGTATTTGTATAATAAATGTGGTAAACTTATAAAGGTATGTGATGTAAATAAGGGAGAAACCGTACTTACTTCAGAGTACGATGAAAAAAGCCGCCTCGTCCGTGAAACTGATGCCCTCGGCACATCGTATGTGTATACATATGACGGTTATGACAGAATAACATCTGCTGTTGTATACGATAAACAAAACTGTATGCTGAATGAAAAGTATGTGGATTATGATGATGTATATGAAACAGTAGACGGAACATTTCTTAAAATGACTGTAAGAGAGGGTACAGAGTCGGATAAACAAATAACGGAATATCTTTTTGATAACAGGAACAGAGTTGCTCAAAAACATCTTGTTTCAGACGGAGAGAGAAGAATTTACGGGTATGAATACGACTGGTCCGATAACCTTGTAACAGAAATCTCACCTATGGGTTATGAAACAAAATATGAGTATGATGTGTTCGGCAACGCCGTGTATAAACTTTATCCGGATAAAACCGAGGAATTTTTTCAGTATGACTTTTCGGGAAATTGCGTAATGAGCCAAAACGGCGAAGGTGAAAAGGTGTATTATACCTATGACAGCCTTTCAAGGAAAATTAAGACCGAAGTGCCGGACGGGAATACTGTAAATGTGATAAAAACATATTACGATTACAAAAATAACCCTGTAAAAGAAGTATCTGCTGCAAGAGATGTTACGCTTAATACATATAACGAAAGAGGATTTTTGGAAAGCGTAAAGCAGTATTCTTCGGCAAATGAGGGAATTCAGACAGACTATGCTTACGACGGAGAGGGAAACCTCACCAAAGTGTCCTACGGGGCAATAGGAACACCGGAGCGTGTAAGTTATGAATATGTTCTTGATGTTTACGGAAGATGTATAAAAGAAACAGATAACCGCGGACAGACAACAGAGAATGAATATGACGGCATAGGTAACCTTGTATACCAAAAGGACAGAAACGGTATAGTAACCTAATATGAGTATGACGGACTGTCAAGACTTATAGAAAAAAGCAATGAAAAGTGCGAAACTTTGAAGTATGAATATACAGATTTCGGTAAAGTAAAAAGTATAACAGACGGAACAGAAACCCAAAAGTATAAGTATAACGGATTCGGCGATGTTGTTGAAGTTGGAAATGATATAACAATAAATAACTTTTCTTATGATATTGAAGGCAGACTCACTTCCAAAACTGTCAGAGATAAAAAAATGGGAGAAGTTAAAAATAACTATACCTATGATAAGAGGGGAAATGTAACCTCAATAGAAACAGGTATGGGTACAGAGTATATCACTTACGATAAAGCAGGAAGAAAAGTAAAAAAGGAAAATAACCAAAGCGGAGTATCCAAGACTTATTTATACTATGTAACAGGACTTGTAAAAGATGTTATCACAAAACAGAATGATGAAATCCTGTATACTGAAAACTATGAATACGACCCAAACGGAAATAAGATATACGAAAACCTGAACGGGGAAATAAAAAAGTATGCTTATGACGGAATGGGAAGACTCAAAACCGTTGCAGATAATGAGGGAAGAATAACAGAATATGAGTTTGATAATTTCGGCAATATCTCAAAAGAATATGATATTACAGAAAGAGGAGTAAAGACAAAACAGCACTATTACGATAATCTTAACCGGCTTATACTGTCACAAAGCCCTAATGAAACAATAAAGTATGAGTATGATAACTCCGGCAATCTTACAGAGAAAACAACCGGCAGAGGTAAAAGGCTGAAAACGGAAAATTACCGCTATGACGGATATAACCGTTTGAATGAATATATTTCGGACGGAAAAGTTGCAGAGTATACATATAACCTTGAAGGACTTCGCGAAAGTAAGAAAGCAGACGGAAAGTACACAAGATATGTGTACGACGGTATGGATATAATAGGGGAACTTAATGATACAGAAAATTATATCTATTACAGAGGGACAGAACTTATAGGGTATAAAGATAAGACCGGAACACCATTTTACTACAGAACAGATAACCACGGTAATGTCGTATCAATATCCGATTATTTGGGTAAAGAACTAAAAAATTATACATATAATGCCTACGGTAAAACAGAAGGTGTAAAACTAAACTCAAACGGAGAAAAGACGGTAATATATCAATGGAAATCGGAAAACGAAAAGGTTCATAACCCTTTCGGCTATTGCGGAGAGTATACCGACCCCGAAACAGGATTCATATATTTAAGAAACCGGTACTATGACCCAACTGTAGGAAGATTTATAACAGAGGATCCAGTCAGATCAGGTACAAACTGGTATGTATATGCTAATAATAATCCGGTGAATTATATTGACCCGTTAGGATTAGATGCAATTATTATTACCAATAAAAATTCAGTTGGAATTGAAGGCGTAGTAACTGCTGGTCATACATCTGCTATATATCAAGGTGTCAATGGTGAATGGTATTATACTTATTGGGGCAACAAGGCGGCAGCAGTAATACGAATTCCAAATACATATATAAAGGAATACAGAAGAGATGGGGATATTGTGGTTAAAAGTATGAACTCGCTAACGGATTTTAATAATTCATTGAATAATTTTTTATCTTCAAATGATCTAAAAAATATAACATCAAATTATACTAACGCAACATATATTGTTGGTGATTTTACTGCTTCATTAAATACTGCATATGATGATGTAAATAATGCTTACATAAATAAACATAGTAAAGGGACATTAATAACGCTTAGTGATGGCAGTAAAATTTTTCAGGGACACAACAGTCCATACAATATGTGGTATAGAAATTGTTTCGACAAAACCTATGATTCGCTAAGCAAAGGAACTCTTGCAAATGGAACCAATGTAGGAACATATATGAATGAATTAGAGTTTAAAGGTGGACTGATTCCAAATAAGGCAATATCAAAATTCAGTGAAGTGTTTATGAATAGTTCGTTCACATATGAAGGTGCTTATTCTAATTTGTCAAATTATGCAACATTGTATAAACAAAAAAGTTCCTGGGCAAGGAAAAAGAGTAAGGCTAGTTATGCTAACGCTGTGATTGGAAGGTGATGTTTGTGTATTGGATTTTAAATTTTTTTCCTATATTAGCACAGATGTATGTGTGTATTACGGCTGTATTTGCTCATATTAGTTATAACTTTGATTTTACTGTATATGCTTCATTAAATTTGATTGGAATACCACTATATTTATTAGTTATAAATATAATTTATATCGTGCATAAAAGTGTATCTTACATATCAAGTATAATATGTATGTTAGCAACAATTCTTTTGAATGTCTTGGTTTTATTGGTATGTCATAAGATGAAATATGGTGTATTCATAGGAGATGTACCCGAGGGAGTTTATTATGTATTAATTATTGTACCATCTATTATTGTTCTGATTGGTATAGTTGGCTTTTATTTTGTAAAAGGCAGATAATAGTAAGAGGGACTGCCACATGAGTAATATTGTGCAGATGCGATATCATCATAGTGGAACTTAATGATACAGAAAATTATATCTATTACAGAGGGACAGAACTTATAGGGTATAAAGATAAGACCGGAACACCATTTTACTACAGAACAGATAACCACGGTAATGTCGTATCAATATCCGATTATTTGGGTAAAGAACTAAAAAATTATACATATAATGCCTACGGTAAAACAGAAGGTGTAAAACTAAACTCAAACGGAGAAAAGACGGTAATATATCAATGGAAATCGGAAAACGAAAAGGTTCATAACCCTTTCGGCTATTGCGGAGAGTATACCGACCCCGAAACAGGATTCATATATTTAAGAAACCGGTACTATGACCCAACTGTAGGAAGATTTATAACAGAGGATCCCGCTAAAGACGGACTTAATTGGTACATTTATTGCGAAAATAATCCAATAAACAGAATTGATCCATGGGGGTTAGAGTATTTGGTTGTTTCAGGAAGTGAGCACAACACAGTATTTGAGAGGAGATATAAATATAATTTTATTGAACCAGCAATAAAAAAGTTGAAACAATTAAAAGGTTTGAATAACGGCGAAACTGTGACATGGCTAATTAGTTCAGTTGGCTATTCAAGCAAGGATATATCTAATTTTAAAGATACAGCGAATAAAATGGATGTAAACATAAAATTTTTTGGTAACAAAAATGAATTTATTGGATATATAAATTCTAAAGGAATTGCAGGAAACACATGGGCTCGCGATAATGATAAGATACACAAAATAGCAATATTTTCCCATGGGCTAATCGGCTCCATTGAGTTCGGATATCATCAAAGAAATCAAAGTTCGCTAAGCATAACATCTAAAGAAATATCAAGAATGAGAGCAGAGGCTTTTGATAATCCAAATAGTTGCTTTTATTCTTGTAATACTGCAACCGCTGACAGCACTGGTTCAACTTTTGCTAAATCGTGGGTCAATAGAACAAATGGAAAAACATGGGCTATATTTGAGAAAAGTGATTATGGAAATATAAATAATTTAGATAATTGGGAAACAATAATAAAACCGGAAAGGAGAAAAACTGGGTATAGACAAGGCGGATCCGATTATTATCCTGTCCCAAGTAGTGCAAGAAAGGCTTATTGGAAAACGTTCTCCAATAATACAACCATCAGGAGTGCAAAATGAAAAAGATTTTAAAAATTAGAGTATTCATTATTTTTCTTACAGTTTTGCTGATATCATTAGCATTAGTAAATTATCCGATTTTTGAAATAACAAATAGTGTAGGTGATGATTTTCTTAGTACAATTAAAAATGATGGTAACATTAATGTTTATCTTTTAGAGTATCATTACACGACCGGAAGCGGTTGGTTGGTAACTGATAGTACTAATAAGGATATGATTAACAAAGAGGTTGTATTATGCAGTGCATTTGACCCGAGGCTGTTAAAGGACAATGATAGTTTCGATTTAGATTATACAGCCAAATTGTTGGTAAAATCGAAAAAAACGGTTGGAAACAACGGGAATATTCCTGTTTTGTTTGCTGATGAAATTGCAATTGTGTTTAATACGAATAAAACTTATTATTCTATATTTGATTTAAAATTCAGCGGAATTGTAAAAGGAATTTTAGGTGTATTCAACAACAAATTCAGAATTAGTTATTAGTACTGTTTTATGCAGAACCTACGATTATACAAACCAATGTTTCGCCAAATGTAAAGTATACAGTTTATGTGTAAAATACTAAAACAACAACTGTTAATTCAGTTCAAAAAGATAGTCACTATTAAAAGCCATTTAGGGACATACATTTATTTATATCTTATTTAAGTTATCATTACACCGTCGTTTGGTGTATATCCCTAAATGGTAATGTAAAACCGGAACACATTATTCACAGTTTTTGGGAAAAATTGGTGCAGGTGTTATTACGGTAGTCGGTATTGCTGCTGAAATATATTACTTTTGTTATACCGGTGATCCTAGTATGATATATCAGTATGCTCGATAGATAAGGGGTGAAATTATGGATTTAGATAAGGCTTATAATATATTAGATTTAATTTCTGAAAAAAATGTTATAAATCCAAGTGATATGGCGTTATTAATAAACTTATCACATCATGACGATCCGGAAATAAGAGCATATGTGGCTGAATTGCTTGTGTTAGCAAATGACATCGCAGCTGAAAGAATTTTAATTAATTTATCTAGTGATGAAGACGAGTTGGTAAGAGTCAACGCATGTGATTCTTTATCAACATTTACTACAACTAATTCATATAAACAATTACTTAATTGCATTTTAAACGACCAAAGTCTACTTGTAAAAAAATACGCCATATTGAGTCTTATTGATATTATGAATTATGTTGATGTTGATAGAAACGAATTAAATAGGTTGTTTGAGAATTTAACTCAAAAAGATGACATATCAATTATTGCATCCGGCTTTAAAGGATTATATATGATGGGAGATAAAGAACATCTTAATAGTATTATCGATCTACTAATAACTGAAGACTATCGTGATAGATGTACAGTCATAAACATTTTGGCAGATATTTTGGGAAACGATAACAGAAATTTAATTTTATCTGCTTTAACAGAATTAAGAAAAACAGAAAAAAGTGAAGCTGTCAATTCTATAATTGATAAAGTTATTAGTGAATGCAAACAATAAATGTACATGCAGTTAAAATATGATTTGTTAAACAACACTCAATATTCAACTCAAAAAGGTAGTCACTATTAAAAGCAATTTTGTTACAATAGCCACAATTTGTGTACTCAATACTTAAAAATAGTTAAAGCGAGTATATCGTGCAAAAATACTGATGGTTTTAATAAATGGTTATTTTATAAGAATTTATTATACACAAAATCGGGAAAGTTTCACTTATGCGAAAATTTCCCAATTAATTTTTTTACATGTATTCATCAATTTTTATGTATTTAACATCGCTGTTCTCAGTATTTGGTATTTTGTAAAATGAACCGTGCTCAGTTACAATCAAACGCTTGACAGCAAGATGTTTAGGGATCAATAATGTATGAACTTGACCGTCCGCAGTATAGTA
>CAKSDT010000039.1 GCA_934446135.1 uncultured Clostridia bacterium | reverse complement strand
GTGTATACGACGAGTGGCGAGATTTGGACAGAGTTTAATGGCATTATATCAAAAAACTCCGCTTAAAATCAAGCGGAGTTTCACTCACAGTTAATTCTTTTAATTAAATTCTGCCATTAAACGGTCAGGAGCATAATTTACAAGCCGGCGTTAGTAGCGTTTGAGGGGACGGCTTGTATCCTCCTCCCCCTTTTCAATCTTTTTAATGACTACATAGTAACTATACTCGGGATTTACTTTAACAAGCACCCTATCTCCTTCTTTTTTGCCCAGGATTGCTCTTGCCATAGGCGATTCATAACTCATATATTCGCCGGAACTGTCAATTCTGACGCTTGTTACTATTATATATGTTTCCAACACACCATCTTCTTCTATATAGACGGTAACCCTGTCTGAAAGACCGACCTCATCGGGGGCGGAATCGTCCTTTATTATCTGGGCCGTTCTTATCATATTTTTAAGGTGTCTTATTCTGCCTTCGTTTCTGTTTTTTTCCTGTTTTGCTATTTTATATTCGGCATTTTCGCTTAAGTCGCCGTAAGACCTTGCCACATTTACTGCCTCTAAAAGTCTTGTTCTTTCAGTTGTTTCGCGAAACTCGATTTCTTCCTTCATTTTTTTTATATCTGCTTCTGTTAGTTTATTGTGCATAACAATCTGCCTTTCGAAAATGTATACACGCATTATACCAAAAAACTACTTTTTAATCAAGCCGTTTATAAATTTTTCCCTGTTCTTTGCCTCATCCTCATCCAAAAATCCTGCTTCAATATAGAAGTTTAATTCTTTTTTTCCGTCAAGATATTTAATCTGACCCTTTTGTGCGGCATTTTTATAACCCAGGTGTTCAGCCGTTCCGGGTAAAACCATACCGAGTGCGTCCTCATCTTTTGTTCTTGAAATCCATCTTGTTGACACGGGGAGAACATCTGCAGGGTGGCTTACATAATATGCTCCGAATCCCTCCTTATATGCCATTGTATATCCTCTTTTTAAACCGTCGGTTTCATACTTTAATGTATAGCATATTTCCGGGTCATAACACTCGCCCTCAATTCCTATTGTGTCCGAAACGCATAAGTTTTCTTTGACACGCTCCATAAAGTAGGAAAGTTTTTGGCCCTTTCCGCCGGAAAATTTTTCATCAACCGCGGTATGGATTTTGATATGTTCTTTGTCGCGGGGGACAGAATAAATAAGTCTTAATCCGTCTATAGGTTTAAAGTTAATATGACAGAGATACATATACTCCATAGGTGTGTTTTTCAGGTTCTGAAGTTTTACATCAATTCTTATAACAGTACCGTTTTCATAAAGCGTATATGACGGAGAAAATCTGTATTTTTTCACAAATGCCGTATCATAATTAAGTTCTCCGCCTATTTTAATAAATTTTCCCTTTTCATCCTCGCCGGTTATTATATAAGCACTATCGTATTCGGCGTTTGGGATTTCACCGTGTTGGGGGTGGATTTCATCACGGCTGCCAAAAGAGTTTATTCCGCGGTGATACAAAAATCCGCCGTAGTTTTTCAAATACTCCGTATCTTTTACAGGCTCTTTTGCCGTTGTGTTCATAACAAGATTATGAGATAAAAAATTCACCTCCCAAAGTTGCTGGCCTTTAAAAGGAAGCACAACAAATCCGCCCTTCGGTGTTTTAACTTTAAGTGCCTCAACACCCGAAGAATACTTAAAATTGTAGACCGAAATACCGCCGTAGGAAAGAAGACGGTACCCGTTTTGGCAAAACATACATTTTTTAATGCTTAATTTCAAGATAACCGCCCCTTTTGTTATTTAATTGTTTTTTCGAGATAATCAAGAGAAAGTTCAACCATTTTATCGCCGAGTTCTTTGTTTGCTTTTCTTGCACTTTGAGTAAACCAATGGTAGGTATCGTCAATTCTGTCAAGTTTTACGGCTTCAGGATACAGCGCCATCAATATCGACGACTCAAATTCGCCTGCATGGTCATACCCTGTTGCATTCTGCACTTCTTTGCTCATAGTAGGGATAACTTTAATCCAGGAAAACGGGTCATCGCCCTCACCTAAATTTTCATAATAAGAACTGTAGTTTTCACTTCCCCACCAGCCTCTTCCCAAGGTGTTTTCCATATATTTCATTATTGCCCTTTTGGCTGCCTTCATATATGAAAGCGTCATAGGCATTAAAGATTCCTGCTCAAACTGATGGTGAATAACAACATAAATATTATGAAGTCCCGATAAAATCATACTTAAAAGCGTATAATAAATATAATCCTCAAACACATCTTCCTCAATATGAACAGTGCCGCTTTTTTCGTCTGCAACGGCATAACTTGACGGACTGTAATTCACAGTCGGTGCAATCATAACTTCCTTTCTTTCGGCAAGTTTTTCCATAAGTCCCTCAACAACCAAAGTGTTGCAGCCGAAAGCACAGTGCGGTCCGTGGTATTCAACAGTTCCGCCCGGAATTACAACCGGTATATTATTCTTTTTTACATATTCGAGTTCTTTTGGAAAACTTTTGTCAAGATACATACTGATTCCTCCTTATTCGCAGTAACCGAGCGTTGTATAATAGGATTTATGTGCGATTCGCCCGAACTTGATTACTTTTCACAAAACCCTGTTTTTTTGAACAAAGAGCAGCAATCTGTTTTAACCGACATCATAAAAGAAGGCAGAAATGTTTTTCTTCCGCCTTACGATATGCCAAACCTTAAAAATATGGAAAAGAGAAAAGATTTTATTTTCGGTGCAGACCAGATGATTAAATTAAAACTTGAAACTCTTTTAATAACGCTTATAAGGGAAAAAGACAGTCCCGGTGAAAAATATACCGTGCTTACGGGCGATGCTTCCTTAAGCGGGGTTATGAAATATATTACGGAGCATTACAAAGAAAAAATAGTTTTAAACGAACTTTGCTTTTTATTCGGAATGAACAAAACCACTCTTTGTGAAAAGTTTAAGGATTCTTACGGCGACACTGTCATTAAATACATAAACAAACTTAAAATCAAGGAAGCAAAGAAAATTATGCGTGAGGGCGGAAAAAACTTCACCGAAATTGCAGAACTTACGGGATTTTCCTCAATCCACTATTTTACCAGAACATTTAAAAAATACGAAAACAAAACGCCGGGGGAATACATAAAAACAATAAAATCAAGGCTTATGATGTAATTTGCTATAAATTCGCCTTAAAATACATAAACTGTGTAATGAGGTGAATTAAATGAAAAAATGGAAAGTATATGTGCTGAACATTCTCATCCCTCTTGCAGTGGGAGGACTTTCGGCATATATCACAATGCAGGGTATGGAAGATTTTAATTCGGTAAGCAAATCGGCACTTAATCCGCCTGATTATGTTTTCCCCATTGTCTGGTCAATTCTTTATGTTTTAATGGGTTTCGGTATGGCAAAGGTTTATCTTTCCCATTGCCCGACAGACCAAAAATCCTATTCCGTGATAATTTACGGACTCCAACTTGCATTTAATTTCTGCTGGAGTATAATCTTTTTCAATATGAAATCTTATCTTTTTGCCCTTATATGGCTTATTATTCTTATCGCACTTGTAATTATAATGATATATTCGTGGCAAAAATGTTCAAAACTTGCAGCCTATCTTCAAGTTCCGTATCTTTTATGGCTTCTCTTTGCGTCATACCTTACTTTCTGCGTATATTCTTTAAACTGAAGGCTTATGCCTACCCGGAAATTGCTTATTAACCTATTGAAATAAAAGTAAAAATATGGTAAAATGTCTATAAAGAGCAGACTTTTGGCAATATATAGGTTAAAGGCAGTTTAATGAGGAGGGCTTCGGTATGGTTGAACCTGTTTATCAGCGGCAAAAGGGTACAGCAAATACTTTGCTGTACCCTTTTGCCTTTTTTCGTTATAACCAAAGATTTTGCATAATTTCAGAAAGGAAAAACGGTTATGAAAAAAATGTTAGTTTTACTTATCAGCCTATCTATACTAGTTTCAACAATTCCTTTGAGCGTTGTCTCGGCAGAAAACGGCACACATATAGAGGGGTTAAACGAATGTTTAAATAAAATACATTTAAATAGCAACATTAATACACAGATACGAAAGAAAATGCAAGAAGAAAATGAAATTTATTTGCAAGGCAGAATAAAGGAGATTATGGGATATCCTGATTACGCCAAGATAAAAATGGGCTTGAAACTCGGTAATGATGAGTATGTTGAGGAGCAAATCCGAGACGGATATTCGCTGAATATGGAAAAGGGACTTTTGATTAGTTCTATAGACACATCCAAATATCTGAATCAATACGCAAATGCCGGATGTCTCTCATATTTGTTGAACAAAAACGACATTTTCAAGGTAAATAGGAAGAAATATGGTACAGGGGTATTTTCTTCTGAAGGGGAGCAAATAACTGATGAGGAGATACGGAATAATTATATTGATATTGTGGATGATAACATATTTACTTATATCAATGACAGAGAACAAATCGGGAATGCTATAACTGCGAAAGGGGAAACAACAGTTAAAGATATAAAAATTTTCGGTCTTGGTTATTTAACGGTTTTATATATCAAATGTGAATCAAATGAGTATTTAATAAAATTACATGATAACCAAGACAGGATTTTACCAAAAATAAAGTCGTTTGTGCTATACACTGCAGACGAGTTTACAGGTGCTTTTAATGATGAGGAAGTGAAAAATTCTCCATATTCACAAAATTTATCGGAACATGTACTTGAAACAAAACCCACATATGATGCTGAAGCGGAAAGTTTGAAGGCGGAGGGCTTATTAAAAGGCAATGAAAAGGGGCTTGATTTATTAAAGCCGCTTACTAGAATAGAGGCAACCGCAATACTTGTCCGTGCAATGGGATATGAGGACGCACAGACTTCCGGCACATCATACTTTTCGGACATTAAAAGTGATAATTGGGGTGCTAAGTATGCAAACATTGCAAAGGACAAGGGTATTGCCGAAGGTGTGGGTGACGGTATGTTTGCACCGGACGATACAATTACCGCAAGTCAGTTTGCGGCGTTAATACTCCGCAATATGGGCGAAAGTCCCGATTGGCAGACCGCGATAAACACATTTACAAAAATGGGTCTTATAACCTCTGAGCAGGCAGAAAAAATGGATTTATTCACCCGCGGAGATATGGCAAAAATCATATATGAAGCAAAAAAGAGAAATATGTTTTAAAAAAGATGTGACAATCTTAGGGCGTGCGGGTGGGCACGCCCTTTGTTTATCAAAAATGATATAGCAAAGAGCAATTTTGAGTTATTGAAAGGTACAGCTGTTTGTTATATAATAAATTGTGTATGAACATATAGGAGGATAACTTAATATGAAAAAGATTATTGCGATACTTTTATGCTTTGCCGTGATTTTTTCGGGTTTAAGTGTTTTTGCCGACGCAACAATGCACAAAAACACTCAAAACATAAGAGTTGAGGGAGTTTCGGCACCCAATTCACAGGTTACGGTTTGCCTTGTTAAAAAAGGAGCAGGACTTTCTGATGAAAATATCGGACATATCGGACAGACAACTGCCGATTTAAGCGGAAAATATGCTTACAAATTTAAATTTGACGCCGATTCGCTTTCCGATTACAACTTTGTTATAAAAGAGGGAGAAAAAGACATAACGGACAACATCTCCTTAACGCTTGTTCAGGGAAACCTTTTTACTTCGGACATTACGGTTTCTTCAAAAGGCGGAATTAAGACTCTTACAGACGGTGACATTGCCGAACTTAATGCAAGAATTAAAAATCTTTACGGCGACAACAACGAAAAGTTTACAGTTGTTTTTGCCTCATATGACAAAGACGGTGTTTTGACGGGTTCTTCTGTTTCGGGTGTGGCAAACGCAAAATACAACGGAGAGACAGATTTTTCATACGATGTTTCAATTCCAGAAAACACAGTTAAGATGAAAGCATTTGTATGGGGTGAAAGTTTTGTGACTCCCCTTTCGGACGGAACTGAAAACGAGGACATTAACGGTTCTTTCGTATATAAAGATTCGGACACAGTTGCATTTATAGGCGACTCTATTACCGCAGGTGTAGGAACAAAACTTACATATCCTATGTATATTGAGTATTTTT
This sequence comes from uncultured Clostridia bacterium, assembly GCA_934446135.1. Taxonomy (GTDB): domain Bacteria; phylum Bacillota; class Clostridia; order RGIG6154; family RGIG6154; genus CAKSDT01. The sequence continues at coordinate 9,006 of CAKSDT010000039.1, read as the reverse complement.
ACAACACAAGATACCCTGAAAGAAACATAAGTTTTACAAACTACGGTATTCCAAACGACACTGCATGGGGCGGACTTAACAGACTTTCGTGGGACATATTGGCAGACAAAGTTCCCACAAAAGCCACAATTATGTTTGGATTTAACGATATTGTATGGTCGCACACAAGCGACAGCGTAACGGGAATTAACCAAAATTCTGTAACAAACAGTGTTGGAAACATTAAAAAGATTAAGGCAGAACTTGACAAAAACGGCACAAAAACGGTGTTTATAACCCCGACGGTTGCAGGTTCTTCTTATGACAAATATCCGTATGTAGATCCGGCAATGGATTTACAGGCTGAGGAAATAGAAAAAGCCGCAAAAGAATTAAACATACCTGTTGTTGACTGGCACTCATATCTTTCGGATATTAAAAAAAGCGGCGTAAATCTTATGCCCGACAACATTCACCCTGCAGAAACAGGCCAGACAATTATGGCCTATCTTTTCCTGAAACAGCAGGGTGTAAAACAGGTATCCGAAATTGACATTAAAAATAACAGCGTAACTGCCGAAAATGCCGATATTTCAGAGGTTTCTGCAAACGGCAGCGGAATTTCGTTTACATATAAACCTTATTCGCTTCCGCTTTACAACTCAAATTCATACAAAGAAACGGAAAGGTTTTACGACATTACCGGCGGATTAAATTCAGAAACAATAAAAGCCGACCTCGGGGACGGAACATACGAGATAAAACTTGACGGAAAAACTGCTTTTACAGTATCTTCAAACGAACTTAAAAAAGGTGTTAATATCGCATTATCGGACAAAAATCCAAACCTCGAAACTTCAAAAAAAGTTTATGAACTTCTATGCAGCGAAGAAATGTATAATGCACAGTATGAAAAAAGGCATATTGCACAGATGAACCAACTGATGAAATCGGCAAACATTGACTATGACAGTGTAGACTACAGCATTTCAGCTGCAGACCCTTCATATACCGATAATGTTGTTTATAAGTTTTTCTCAGAAAATTATGCAAACAAGATGGAAATTTATTATGACAAATATATGGCTTGCAGAAAAAATGCCGATGCTGACACAAAACTTATCAGTGATAACAGATCAAATGCAAAACTTCTTGCAAAACCCGTAAGTTACAAAATTGACATAATAAGAAAATAATTTTACAGAAAGGGTATGAATACAATGAAAAGAATTATCTGTTTATTAATTTCGGTCTGCATTTTAATGAGTTTGACGGTAATTCCGGCATATGCAGAAGATATTTCGCTTTCTGATTTTAAAATCACTTTAATCGGCACATCTTATTCTGCCTCATTAAACCAAGACGGCGAATTTGAAGTATCAGTTCCGAAAGGACATCCCAAACTTCCGAAAATATTATGTGAAGACCAAAATGCCGAGATTTACCAGCCGTATATTCCCACATATGAAAAAGAGGGGTACGGAAAAGTTATAACAAACGGAAAAACTGTTATGATTAAATTTGTAAAATCGGGCAGCGACTTTGTTCTTCAGTTTGACGACAGATATGATTACCATTTCGGTTCGGGCGATTTTGCGGTTTCTTCTTCGGATGCAAGCATTGTTTCAGTTGAAAACAAAACATTGATCGCCAAAAAAGTTTCGGACGCACCGGTTACAATCACATCTAAAAACGGCAAAAAACTTATTGTAAACAAAGTTGAAAAAGCACCTTTGAATGTATTTTTGATTGCAGGTCAGTCGAACTCTTTCGGTGCGGACTGCACAACACCGGGTCATACCGACGCAACAGTCTGCGATGACGGAACAGTTTACACTTATGCTCACACAAAATACTATTCGCAGTATATTTCACAGTCCCCCGACCTTTCAAGATTTGATATGTGTTTCGGCACAATGAACACAAACTCTTCAAACAGGGGTTACGGCTATCCGCCGGCATTGGGAAAAACCTGGTATGATTTAACGGGTGAAAAAGTTTTGTTTGTTCTTGCGGCAAGAGGTTCGACATCGTCAGCCGAGTGGCAGCCGGATTTTGTTGAAACAAAAGAATATCCGAACTGGTATCCCGAAAATGCAGACGGAAAAACAATGACAGTTCCGCTTTGCAATCTTTACACAAACGCAGTTAACAGATTTAATGAAGCAATTTCGGATTTTGAAAAAGGAAGCAATGCCACATCTTATGTAAATTCGGATAATTTTGAAATTGTTAAAAAAGGTTATTTCTGGTATCAGGGTGAAAATGATATTCAGGCAAGCGTTTCAAAAGATACTTATTTGAACAATATGACAGTTATCCATAACGGATTTAAAAATGATTTGGGCGTTGAATTTTGCGGAGATATTGTTCCGAGATACTGCAACAATCCCAAAGACGATTCCGACAGGCTTGACGGAACAAGACTTGCACAGTATGAACTTCACAAAACCGTAAAAGATTTTAACATAGTTTCAAACGAACCCGAAGTTATGACAACATCGGATATGAATGTAAACAGTTGGACAATGATTCATCATTCGCAGGAAACTTACAACGAAGTAGGTATTGATGCGGCTGAAAACTTATTCGGCATACTAAGTGCAACAAGCGACAGATCTGTAAAAGACATCAAACTTTATTACGATTCGACTCTTTTTAAAGTAAACGAAGACAAACTTACAATAAACGACCCGGAAACTCACAACTACCTTTTGCTTGCATCTCCTTTATATGCAAAAGATAAAAATGTTGAGATTACTAAAGTTTCGGGAAATTCGATTAAACTTTCAAAAAATTCCGTAAACGGAGCCGATACCATTTCGTTTGTAAACGGCAGCGAAAAAACTGATTTCATAACCGTAAAAGCAGGGGGATTTGAAAAAACATTCAATTTTGCCAACGGTTACAAAAAAGATGACATAAAATCCTCATACTTTGACGGAAACAACACTGTTTCTCTTACGGGTTATCTTGGAAACAAAGTTATAGGAAACGGCACTGTTACCGTATTTTATGTTAAAAAGGACTATGCACTTCAGGAAAATCTGGATCCCGAAAGTGTTGACCATATCGGAATTATAGATGTGCTTCCCGACAACACATATTATTATACTTTTGAAACCGATACAAACCCTGCCGATTATAAATTTATAATAAAAGAGGGTTCAAATGATATTACGGACACACTCAAAACAACTTCTGTTTCAAACGGATATTTGTTTGATGTATCGCTTAAAATGGACAGAAAATCTTTAAGCACATACTATCAGAAAGACGGAAATATTCCGTCGGATACTTTCGGAAATGCGGTAGTTACAATCAAAAACCCGCACAAAGCAAACATTGAAACTTCTCTTGTATTTGCGTTTTATGCCAAAGACGGCACACTTATAAGCACAAGTATTCAAAACATTGAAACAAACGGAGAGGAAACCATTACAAAAGAAGAAAAAGTTCCCGGAAGAGCAAGAAAAGTCAAAGCATTTATTTTAGACGGTTCGGGCAGCCTCAGACCTTGCAGTAATTTTGATATTATGGAAAGATAAATAATATAAGGTCAATAGGCAACAGTCTATTGACTTTATTATATAATAAGGAAAGGAAAATCAATATGAATTTAAGAGAAAAAGTATACCAAACCTTTATAATGCACTACAGGGATCTTAAAGGCATTTCGGATTACAAAGAATTTTTTGAAAAGTATCCCATCGGAGGTCTTTATTTTTCAAAAGGACCCGCTCCCGATTTGGTTGAAGGCGTTGAAGGAGAAGCAAGAACATCTCAGGACTTTGTTCATATGTGCAGACAACTGTCAAAATATCCGATGGTGGTTTGTGCCGACGGTGCCAATATTGAGGACGGTTTGAATGCCCCCGACCCAAGGTCGCTTGCTGCCGCAGACTCGGAAAGTCTTTGTTACGACCTCGGAAAAGCATACGGTATGCAGATGAATTATAACGATGTCGACTGGATTTTAGCCCCCTGCATTGATATGTCAAAGGCAAGATTGAATTTTACAATAAGTGCACAGGCTGCCGAAGATGAAGAAACAACCGCAAAAGTGTTTACCAATGTTGTAAAAGGTATTCAAAGTCAGAATGTTGCCGCAACTGTTAAGCATTTCCCCGGAATAGGAACAGACTTTGTCAATATGCACGCAACTATCGGAAGAAATGTTATGCCTTTTGACGAATGGATGAAAACATACGGCTATACATATAAGGAAATGTTCAAGGCGGGTGCAATGTCTGTTATGACTTCGCATATTACATTAGAGTCATATTCAAAAAAAGCAGATTACGGAACAGCACCCATTGCGACATATTCAAAAGACCTTACACTTAAACTTTTAAAAGATGAACTCGGTTTTGACGGCGTTGTGGTAACTGACGCTCTTACAATGGGCGGCTGTGCAACGGGAGATATGGTTGAACAGTCGGTTGCTGCGTTTGCCTCAGGTGCCGATTATCTTTTGTGGCCGCCGGTTGAAGCAGGCGAAAGAATTATTGAAGAACTTGAAAACGGAAACATTCCGATGTCAAGATTAGACGACGCAATCGAAAGAATTGAAAGGTTTAAGAAAAGACTTAAAATCACCGATTCAGAAAGACCTAAGTGCGAAGTTGACGCAAAGTGGGTTGACCAAAAAATAACCGAAGTTACTCAAAAAGGACTTACTCTTGCAAGAAATGAACTTAACAATATTCCTCTGGACAAAAACAAGAAAAATGTATTTTTATCGGTTATAACTCCCGAATCCAGGCACGCAAGATTTGACGCTAAAATGGAACTTGCCGAAGACTTTAGAAAGAAACTTGAAAATGAGGGCTTTAATGTAACGGTTCAGGCAAACCTTGTTCAGTTTGACAACGGAAAAATAGCCGAAATGAGAGAAAAATACGATTATATGATTTTCCTCTGCAATGAGCCTTATACTTTAGAAAGAAACGAATGTTTCAACGCAGTATGGACAACTCATATGTTCCCGAGGGAAAAAACAATTGTTATAAACTATCAGACGCCTTATATGGTTGACGATTACTTCCCGACAGAAAAAACCGTTATACAGGTAAATAACGACTTTTCGGAACTTACAAACACACTTGTTGTAAACGCATTGACGGGAAAAACCCCGCTCACCGGAAAATTTGTATATAAAACGGTTAAACTTTAAGACCCAAAGAGCAGAAGAATTTTTAAATTCTTCGGCTCTTTAATGTTTAAATTGCCTAATGCCGGAAAGTACTAATCAAAATATATGTATTCTGTGTTATCTTTGCTTGTGTCTTCATTTTCTATTATTAATGTTCTTGTTCCCTCGGTTACTTTTATATTGTGCCATACGCCTTTTGGAACATTGTAAATCTTAAACGGCTCCATCTTGATTTCATCAAGTTGCTTGCCGATATACAATATTGCCTCTCCTTCAAGCAAAATAAAGGCTTCGTCCGAAAGCATATGTCTTTCGATTTTCGGAAGTTTTCCCATATTGAATGTGTCGCCGTGATTTAAGTATGCAACCCTCCAACTTTCAAACCTCATAGCCGTTTTGTAGTCTTTTCCCTTGTAATCGTAAACTTCAATTTCACTGATTTTCTTTTCTTCAACTTCGTTCATTTTTTTCTGCTCCTTTTTATTATATTAACATTTCGGCTTGTTTTAGTGTTTTTATATCCGACCAGTCATTCCTTTTGATATGCGTTATTTCGTGGGTATAAGTTTTTCTCTGCATTTCGGGGCTCATATTTTCGTTGATGTAAACATTATAGTTTCCCTCCGAGTCCACAGACGTATACCCTTTTACCTTGCACGGAAGATTTACAAGTCTTATAAAAATTTTGTTCATTTTTATCTCCTCCCCAAGTATTTCCGAAAAGCATAAAACTCTCGGTTTTTTAATCCACATCGGGATTTGTTTCTTTCATTGCTTTATGGATAGCAATAAGTTGTCTTATCTCTGCAGGTGTTGCGGTCTTATAAATATCAAAAAGTATTTTGTATTCAGGATTTGTGCGGAGGTTTTCCAAAAGTGACTCTGTTTCATCTCCGGTTTCATCTGTCCTCCCCATCAAATAATCTACCGATACGCCGAAAAGGTCGGCAATCTTATCGATTATTTCAAACGAGGGCGTTGCGTCCCCCGACTCATATTTGCTTATTGTGGATGTATTATTAAGACCTAATTTCTCTGCAAGTTCTTTTTGGGTTAATTTTTTTGAATTTCTCAAATATTTTAATCTTTCATGGAACACCGTCATCATCTCCTATCTATATTATATGATTTAAAATCATTTTTGTCAACAAAAATATGATTAATTTTCAAATTTTTCTTGACTTATGATTTTCATTCAACTATAATGTGATTATAAATCATAAAAAGGAGAAAAGCAGTGTATATTTGTAATTGTTGCGAGAAAGAATTTCACACACCGGTTGAAGTTATAGAAGTACATTTTGAATGTACGGAACTTCCCAAAGAATATTTTTACGAATGTCCCTACTGCAGGTCCTTAGACATAGACAAGGAGAATGATGATGACTAAAATATGTCCCGTTTGCAAGAAAAAATTTGAAGGGAAGGGAGCAAAAAAATACTGTTCTTTGGTATGTTCTTCCTCAATCGTTTATTATAACAGAAAAGGTGTCCGAAATGAAACCCTGTGCTGGAGATGTAAAAATGCCTGCGGAAACTGCAGTTGGTCGGCGTTTTTCCATCCTGTTAAGGGGTGGAATGCAAAAAAGACAAAAATAAAAGTTTCAAGCGAACAACTTCACGAAACCGAGAGTTATATAGTAAGAAGTTGTCCTCAATTTATTAAAGATGAAAGAAGGTAAAAAATGAACGCAAAGGACCTTTTAAACGAAATTTTCACCATAAGTTCAAGAATAGACCTTATAGAGTGCGAACTCGAAAAAATCAAAGAAACCGAAAAAAGATTTCCGACAGGCGATGAATTCTTAAAAGACGATTTGGAAGCAATTCTTACGATAAGTTTGAACGGGCTTAAAAAATACCGCCAAAAACTTTATCTTTTGATAGAATGTGTAAAAGATGAAAAGGCAAAAATCGTGTTGGAATACCGTTTTATTGCCTGCCTGGGATTTCAGGAAATATCCGAAAAATTATACTACTCATTAAGAAATGTTATGCGGTATTACAAAAAAGGACTTGCCGAAATTGATAAAATCCTGATAAATAAGTAACTTTGCAAAAATGCTGACTTATTTTTTAAGATGTGGTATAATGTTTACAATATAAGTGCAAACACTTCTGTGTTTATTAGTGATGTAAACATTGAACCGGTGTGAAGCAAGCCGATTGCGGCTTGCACTTATGGTATAATATTTACAATAATAAAAAACACACTAAAAAGTTGCCGAACACAACTGATTAATGTGTTTCATACGGATGTGTTAAACACAACCTTTAACCAATTTTAGTTTAGCATATCCGTAAACAAAAATCAAGTTATTTATTTACGGAGGTCAGACTAACTTAATATGACAGATAAAAAATTTAATAATTACGATGTGTTTCGCTCTTATTTGGTAGAAAACGCCGATTATGAGGGTTATTTTGAGTTGCCCGTTATAATGACAAGCAATTTGCTGCCAAACAAAGTTGTAACTTTTTCAAAAGCAATGTCAAAATCATATAACGATTTTGACTGTTGGATAGTTTTTTATGAACACGATAAGAACTTTGAACGGTTGTGGCATAATCCCAAACAATATCTTGCGAAACTCAGAAAATTTAAGGGCATAATCTCCCCCGACTTTAGTTTATACAGAAATATGCCTCTTTGTATGCAGATATGGAATACATATAGAGCAAGAGCGTTGGCAACTTGGCTTCAAAGCAACGGCATCGAAATAATTCCAAATGTGAGGTTTGGAGATGAAAGGACCTATTCATTCTGCTTTGACGGAATCGAAAAATTCAAAACTGTGGCTGTAGGTACTCATGGCTGTATAAAAAACAGGATTGATAAGGATTATTTCAAAGACGGGCTTGCGGAAATGGTCAAAAGGTTATCGCCGAAAACAATTATTGTGTACGGCAGTGCCCCTGATGATATTTTTAAAAAATACCGGGATATGGGCATAAATATAATACCTTTTGAAAGCGAATTTTCAAAATCCAGAAAGCAGGTGACTGCTTAATGGGTACAGGCAAAGGCGGAAATTTCGGGAGAACAAGGGGAAGCCGTTCAAGTTTTAAAATTCATAAGGGACGGCAAGACAAGCACATAAAAGGTACAAATAACTATAATCAACAGAGAAAAAATGGTAAAAATCCCAGTATTTTAACCTCCGACCCCGGCAAACTTTTAAAAGAAGGAGCAGGAAAAGGAAGAATGACAACCCCCAACAAAGAGACTGTTGATTATGGAAAAGTAATCGGTAAGTACTACGACAGAGAAAGTGGTAAATACTATAATACAACAAGAGCCACCATCCATTATGACAGCAAAGGAAATGCTCATATTGTTCCGGCAAGACCTAAATGGTTAAAATAAAATATGAAAGAGGTTATAATTATGGAAGAGGCATACAAGAATTTACTTTTTGTTATTGACGATTATTTTGAAAAAGATATGCTGATTATTGAATGGGAAAATGGTCTTAAAATCAAATGCAAATCTTTCACAGGAATATGTGAGACCGATACAGAACCGGATGATGAAGATTATATAGGCGAGTACAGTATAGGTGTAAATGAAGTTCAGATTTTATCATCCGGACATGATAACTCTGTTGAAATATATGATAATTCAATAGAGATTCCTTAAAATGTATTCCTAAAAAAGTGTCATTGGAAGACGGTACTGTGTTATGGGAAAATGTCAATTAAGTAAATAAGAAAGCACAGGTAAACAGACCCAGTGTATTCTTAAATCCAGCAAAGGCGGAAATTTCGGGAGAACAAGGGGAAGCCGTTCAAGTTTTAAAATTCATAAGGGACGGCAAGACCAAGGAGATTTAAAATAATATTACGGAGGGAAAAATTCAAATGAACAACAA
>CAKSDT010000038.1 GCA_934446135.1 uncultured Clostridia bacterium | reverse complement strand
GAATGCTCATAAACATATATGCGTTCATTTCATTTGCTATTTTCGGTCTGTCATATATATCAACAGACTCATCATTTTTTCTCAGCATATATGTTTTAACGCCATTGTTATTAAGATATTGATTAAGATACTGAGAAATTTTTATATTTACATTTTTTTCGTATATATCTTTACCATTGAATTTTCCTATAGTTCCAACGTCGACACCGCCATGACCCGGATCAATTACCACAAGTTTATCTTTCATAGAATCTTTTAATACGAAACTGCTCTTGTAATTATCTTTAACCTCAGTTATTTCATTTCTGGAGAGTTTAAGCAAAACATCATCACCTGAAGTTTCAACATCATAATATACTTTATATCCGACATCAATTACTATCCTTGAAGTTGTATCGTTAAACTGTCCGAACCTAACTTTTGAAATATTTGCATCCTTAACTTCAATGCTGTCAAAATAATCAAGTTTTGCCGGCGAGAAATCAAACACCATTCTTCCCGGGGAAGACAAATACATGTATGACGGTTTAAGTCCGCCTATTCCCTTTAATGTTATAATCACATCACTGCTGTCATATGATACAGATGCTGATGTCAGCAATTTTGTTTGAATATCAGGTGTAGTTGACGGCTTATCAGAATTATCAGTTGATATTATAACAGATTGATTTTGGCTGTCCCAGTCAACATTCATATTCAAATTCTCCGCAACAAACCTTACAGGTATTAATGTTCTATTCGAAATAATCTTTGCAGGTACATCCAAATCTACTTCCTTACCGCTCACAAACGCTGAGGATCTTCCGATTGCAAGTATTATCTTTGTACTGTCATAGTTAATAACTACCCTTTGCGAATCAGGAAACCACTCAACATTCCCACCTATCTCTTCAAATAAAGCACGAACAGGAATAAGTACCCTGTCATTTTGAATTACAGGAGCAGAGTCCATTGATAAATTTTTTCCGTCGACGATAACCGAAATATCTTTTGCTGCTGCCGTAATAGAAAAAAGCAAAACACACAAACTAATAAGTAAAAGTATTTTTTTTAGAATTTTCATTATAATAAGCACCTCTGATTAATCTACCTTGTTATTTTAACATAATTCTACCTATTTTTACAATAGTAAATTTAAAATTTCTAAAATTTTACATAAAAGACGAATTAAAAAATGAGTACGGTTTGGTGCCGCACTCATCCACTTTCATATTAAGATTTAATTTTTAAAAACCTAATGGTTTGCTTCAACCTAAGACAGTTTTTTGAATTGCAACTTGCTTATTGATCCAAAGGACTAAGTTCAATCAACTGATTACTGTTTATTATACAATAAATGTTTCCGTTAAAAGATTCATGTATACCCTTGTCGTTTTCTGCACCGTATTTATTTTCACCGTATTTGTCAGTATCATAACGGGATTTAATTTGGGTAGTTCTGCCGCATTTTCAATTACTATACTACGGAGATGTTTTCCGCTAAGTGAATATATATTGAATCCATTTTCAGTTTCTTCAAAAATTTGACCGTTTGAAAACATTAACTGATTTGCTATAGGCTCAAACTCGGCAACTTTTTCTGTAGTTCCATCTGAGAAACTATATTTGTATAATGTATAGATATATCTTTTCATCCAGGCCAATGCATCATCACGTGTAAAATAGTACAGATTTCCGTTATGTTCAGTATAAGTAACAGCATTATTAAAATATGCCGGGCTGTGAACTCTATAGATTGCTTTGTTCGTTGTAGAAGATTTTCCGTACAATTCTTTCTCAAATTCATCATCCTTTACCATTCTTCATACCTTGTGTATTAATATTATCAGATTGATATTTATTTGTCAGGTGCAATTTGCACTCAAACTAATTGTGCATAAATATAATATATATAAAAATGCTTATTGCATATATAATAATATTTGAGGGGTGATTTAATGTTTAGAATTCGACACACAGAAGAAACAACCAGCAGAACTTTCAGATTTCCAAAATCTTTAATCGATAAAATGTCAGTTATTGCTCAAAAAGAAAATGTATCATTAAATAGTTTTGTTATTCAATGTTGTGAGTATGCCATTGATAATTTTCAGTCATAAGAAAAAGAAACAGATAAATAAAAATCCGCTTCTTTTTTTAAATTTTGTTAATTCGTGTCTTGAACAATAAAATATGCGACTCGAATAGTATTTAAACTTTCGGGGTGCAAAATTTTATTCAATTATTCTTTGTGCTATATTCAACCACATCACAATTCTTAATAAAAAGATTCGGGACTTCGTTACCGTGAACAGTTCCGTTAAAATAAGCATCAACCGCCATACTTACTCCCCCGTGTGAAACTAAAAGGACAGTTTTTCCGGCATATTTTTCTGCTATTTCATCAAGGAATATGTGTATTCTTTTAAAAAAATCTTGCACACATTCACCATTTTCATACTCTGTGTTCATATCATAATTCCAGCACTTGTACCATTCATCATCATTAAATGAATTACCCTCAAGCGGGCCAAAATTTCTTTCTTTTAAAAAATCGGTATAATCAATTTGTAAATTATGATACTCATTGATTATTCTTGCAGATATTGCTGCTCTTTTTAAGGGTGATGAAAAAATTGCATCAATATTTTCAAATTTTAGTTTTTCACGAACTGTTTTTGCCTGCTCAATTCCGGTATCATTTAGCATTATATCTTTTTGTCCCTGAGCAAGTTTTTTTACATTCCAATCAGTTTGTCCATGTCTTACAAACAGTAATTTCATAGTCTTCTCCTAGTCAGTATTCCACTTTATAAAGAGTAAGTCCTTCAGGAGGTGCAGTATATCCTGCATCATCTCGGTTTAGTGTTTTAAAAGCAGTCTCCAAACTGCTTACTTCTCTTTTTCCTAATCCTATTTCAATTAAAGTCCCCATGATGATGCGAACCATATTATACAAAAAACCATCACCTATAAAGTAAAAATCTATACGATTGCCATTTTCAACCAATTTAATATCGTATATTGTTCTGATGGTGCTTTTTTTCATTCTCCTGTTTGAACAAAAGGCTTTAAAGTCGTGTTTTCCTTTCAACATTTCCAAAGCACAATAAATTGAATCAACGTCCAATTTATCTTCAATAAATGTGCAATATTTTCTTTCAAAAACATCAGGCTTTTCTGTATTGTATATGGAATATCTGTATGTTTTCCCTTTTGCACTCAACCTTGCGTGAAATCTAACATCAACTTCAGTAACTGAAAGGACTTTTATATCCGCAGGAAGATATTTATTTATATAACATTTAATTTCTTTGCAATCAGCATCAATATCAACTTTAAAATTTGCGACTTGATTTAATGCATGAACTCCGGCATCAGTTCTGCCGGAGCCATTAATTTCAATATTTTTACCTGTAAATCTGTACAAAATGTTTTCAAGTTTTGACTGAATAGTATTTTGGGTATTTCCTTGTTTTTGCCAACCGTTATACTTTGTTCCGTCATACTCTATTATCAGTTTAAAATTTCTCATATTTTCTGATTATAAAAAGCAACATAAGCCTTAAATGCGTTATATATATCAACCTTCGAAGAAACTTCAAAAGGTGAATGCATTGATAACAACGGTACCCCGCAATCAATCGTACTGATATTCATTACAGCAAGATACTGAGCAACTGTTCCTCCGCCTCCCTCATCAACCTTACCAAGTTCACCTGTCTGCCACAAAACATCATTATTATCCATAAGATTTGCTATTTCAGCAACAAATTCTGCCTGTGCTTCACTTGTTCCGGCCTTACCTCTTGAGCCCGAATATTTCATAAATGCAACGCCTTTGTTCAGATATGAAGAATTATTTTTCTCACAAACCTCTGCAAAATTAGGATCAAATGCAGCAGTTACATCAGCAGATAAACATTTACTGTTAGATAAAGTATGTCTTAAAATAATATCGCTGTATGAATCTACTGACTTATTGCAAAATTCAGCAATAGTATTTTCAAAAAATACAGACTGCATACCTGTTGAATCTGTAGAACCAATTTCCTCTTTGTCAACAAGGTGGCAAATTGCAGTTATTTCAGGATTTTTACAATTTAAAATTCCCATAAAAGCAGTATATGCACATACTCTGTCATCCTGACCGTATGCACCGATTAAACTTCTGTCCAATCCGACATCTTTTGCTTTATATGCCGGAACAATTTCGATATCTGCACTTACAAAGTCCTTTTCTGTGATTCCATATTTTTGGTTCAGAAAATTCATAATATTAAGTTTAACACCATCAGAAACATCATCTGCAATAGGATATGTTCCAAGTATTACATTAAGCCGTTCACCCTCAACTAATTTAGATCCCGTCTTTGACATCTGTGATTGTGCAAGATGCGGAAGTAAATCAGCAACACAAAATACAGGTTCATTATCTTCTTCACCAATAACTATTTTTATCTTTTCACCGTTTCTCTTTACGATGGTACCGTGTATTGCCAATGGAATTGTAAGCCATTGATATTTTTTAATTCCGCCGTAATAATGTGTTTTAAAATATGCAACTGAAGTATCTTCATAAAGTGGATTCGGTTTTGTATCCAACCTCGGTGAATCGATATGTGCCGCAACTATATCCGTCCCTTTTTCAATCGGCGCAGTTCCTATCACGGCAAACAAAACTGACTTATCGGTATTTTTTACTATAACCTTATCACCCGGGGTTAATTTTTCAAATTCTGAAAAATCCTTAAACCCGTTGCTTTTTGCCTTTTCCTCAAACCAACTTGCACATTCTCGCTCCGTTTTACAAGAGTTTAAAAATGCTTTATACTCCTCCGCAAAGGAAAATATATCTTTTTTTTGTGTATCATCAGAAATAATCCAACCGTTTTTATTATCGCTGAACCGTTTCTTTTTTAATTCATCAAACTTTTCATTAGCCATTCTAACACCTTCCCATTATTTTAATAGGTTTATTTTACCACATATCTTATAAAATATCAAGAAGACTGCAATTTTATCTTAAACTATTCGATGCAAATATTTTTCCTTAGTAGCCATCCCACCTCTTAAATGTCTCTCCGCTTTGTTTTTTGCAAGTACAGGCTGAACCTGATTGTATAAACCAAGATTAATTTCATGTAGCCTTTCGGTAACATCTTTATGTACGGTAGATTTTGATATTCCGAATTTTTTTGCTGCGGCTCTGACTGTTGTCTGATTTTCAATTATATAATTTGCCAGTAAAATTGCTCTTTCTTCGATATAATCTTTCAAAATAAACTCACCTCGACATATATCCTACTAGAATATATGTCGGGTAAGTCGAGTTTAGAATTTTTTATGTATTTTTTTGAAATTATTGACATTTAAACTATAGTGCAAATCCTTTTATTATTAATAATTATCATTTAAATCAATACATCGTCTTCGTATTCTCCACTAACAATTGATACAAAATTCTTTCTAAGTTATATTTCTAATCTTTTTCCTAATTTCAACATAAATTTTCCAACCCTCTTGCATATTACATAGATATGGTATATAATCAATTGTAGTATGCAAATTTTGATAGGCAAATGCAAAAAATAAAAGGAGGAATTATATCGTGTTGAAAAAATTTTTAACAGCAGCACTTTGTGCATTTATGCTACTTTGTACTGTTGCATCTGCAGCCGAACTAAAGGCGGGCGATACCGCCTATGTTGTATATGGCGGCACTGTATTGGTTACTAAAAAACCGACTTATTCAGGAGGTATATGTGAGGTCGGCAAAGGAACTAGCGTAACGGTTTTGGAACCTTATGTTGTCGGAGAGGACAACAGAAAATTTCATAAAATTCAACTTTCGGACGGCACAATCGGATATGTCCTTGCTTATACATCAGCTCGGGAAACAACACCAATACTTGATGCAGGCAAAACTGTTGAAAAAGAATTAAACAAACAATGGGAATCTTCCGACACCGGCAAATACCAGCATGCAATAGAGATGACATTTCTTTCTGATTATATTTACGGCGGAAGTAAAACAACCGAGGGCAAAGAAAGAAATTTTTATGCTAAGGTACCGACGGAATGGGTAAGACATGATCGTCCCGCTTCATTGCCGCTTGTGGGAATGGCTGTTTTACATATAGGCGATCAGGGCAAAATCGGCTCGGTAAAAGCCTCGTTCTATCCCGGCAATCCGCCGATTAACTATCATATCAGAAGACTTGATGAACTCAAAGTAATCGGATATGACCCTCCGTTTGCTGAGTGGACCAGAACAGACGCATTTGCGAACACAGCGTTTTATGCTACAACAACGAGTGAATTTGAAGTTGTTGCCTACAACGAGAATTGGGTTGCCGTATGGAGTGAGGGCGGTGTTGACGAATCACGCGGTACAATCAGACAGTGCGGCGAGAAAGACGGTACTGCTTTCACAAGTTGGAAACCTGCCGTATATTTCTTCCCGAGAAAAAACTGTTATATTTTAGATATTAACAATCAAGTATCAACGCCTCCGAAAATCGAGGCGGTAGGCAAAGCAACAGGTCTTTTGATGGTTAAGACTACCCCTGATAATACTGATTATGTAAAATCCGGAATTATCAAAATCAATCAGTCGGTTCAGATTGTAGACGCCACTCCGCAGAACGGTCATTATAAGATTTACTATAAAAAAGGTCTTTATTATGTTGAAACAAAGTATGTGAATATGCAACTCGCAAACACCCAAAAACCTACAACTCAGTACAAAGCAATAGCTGCTGTCGACTGTGATATTTCTGACGGTTCTTCAGTTGTCGGCTCGGTAAAAAAAGGTGCAGCAATCGACGTTATTGAGATGAACTATGACGGAACAAATTCAAAGATTTGGTTTAACTCAAAGATATGTTACATTCCGACAAGCAATCTCGACGAATTCACCAAAACCCTGTCCGCAGCGGACACGGCAGCACTTGGTAAACCTATCGGCGTTCTGTCTGTAGATACGCCTTGGGGTGAGTGGGGTGCACTGACCTATTCTGCAGAAGGACTTGCAAAACTCAAAGATTACCGTTACGGATATATCAATGTTGATGCGGATAAAATGTCAGAGTACAGTAAGTGGGTTCTTTCAAACAACGGCGATATCAACAAAATACACGACAGAGAATGGGTAAATGTATACGGTATTGAAGAGTTTTCGTTTGACCGCGATGCGGATATGAGAGATATTCCCGGAATAGACCCTTCCGATATAGATCCTTGGATTATAACTGGAAAAATCTATACTATTTTCTATGACGGAGAGATTCGCTACCTGGTTCACGAAGATGATCAGCATGACACATTTACATATTATCCCGGAAACGGATTTAGCAAAAACTCCATTGCAAAAACGCAGACTGTCTGCCTTGACGGCCTCAAATTTAACACCGTCGCATATAACATTGATGATAACAATTACTTTAAACTCAGGGATATTGCAAAAATTCTTGACGGAACCATTAAAACTTTTGATATTAAGTATGACGGTGCAACAAATTCTATTGATATGTTGAGTTTTTATGATTACACATCAGCCGGCGGTGAATTAACACCCGGTGACGGCAACGAACGAACAGCTTTTTCATCATCTGCATTTTTAACACTTGACGGTGTGCCGATTAAGGCAACCTGCTATAATATTGATGATAACAATTATTTCAAACTTCGCGACATAACAGATGCACTGGATTGCCGCGTTGAGTGGGACGACAAAACTCAGATGATTTGGGTGATTCCTGCTAGAACTGCATATGATGATCCGGATGAGATAATGGGTTAATTTATTGTAAGAATTATTGAAGTAAACAGATAAGTAAAAATTTTAGCCGATATAAAGTTTTAAAATTTTTCAAACTTTATATCGGCTTTTTTCGTATTTGAGCCTTAAATCTATCTTCCTATTGTAATATTGTAACAAAAAAGAGTCATCCCTAAAAACCAAAAGGAGAACGCAAATCTTTAAGAATATGCGTGAGCCTATTATTGTAACAAAAGATTATCCCCCTCGTCCTTGTAATCACTCTTTAATTCATATATACAAAAAATTTTTTATTTCTGGTAGAAAAACTTTTTAATTACTTGTTAGCGTTTGATTTTCTTTATATAAAAATAAAATATGCACCTGCAAAAGTACCGACTTTTGGGGTGCATACCATTAAGAATTGCTTAATTTTCAAATTATTTTGCTTCAAGATTAAATTTCTTTCTAAACTTATCAACACGACCGCCCGCATCTACAAGTTTCTGTTTACCGGTGAAAAATGGATGACATTTAGAACAAATTTCAACACTGAGTTCAGGCTTTGTTGATCTTGTTTCAAAAGTTTCGCCGCAAGCACATTTCACAACCGCTTTATCATAATTAGGATGTATACCTTCCTTCATTAGTTTCACCTCTTTCTTTAAACAACATTATGATTATAACACAACAATTTCAAAAAATCAATATATTTTTTAGAATTTGTCAAAATTTTACTAAATAATCAATCATTGTAACCATTAGGATTCTTTTTCTGCCAGTTCCATGAATCTCTGCACATATCAAGAAGTGTATATTTTGTTTTAAATCCGAGTTCTTTATATGCCTTTTCAGGATCAGCATAACACTGTGCAATATCCCCCGGTCTTCTGTCGACAATTTTATACTTAATATCTACCCCGCTTGCTTCTTTGTACGCCTTAACCATGTCAAGCACACTATAACCTATTCCTGTTCCGAGATTGTATGTAACTACGCCTACACTGTTTTTAATTTTGTCAAGTGCCTTTAAATGACCTTCAGCAAGATCAACTACATGAATATAATCTCTGACACCGGTTCCGTCAGGTGTATTATAATCATTTCCGAAAACTGAAAGACACTCTCTCTTCCCTATTGCAACCTGTGCAATATATGGCATCAAATTGTTAGGTATTCCTGATGGATCTTCACCGATAAGACCGCTTTCATGTGCACCTACAGGATTGAAATATCTTAAGAGAGCAATATCCCAACCATTATCAGCAACATACAGATCTTTCAATATTTCTTCAATCATATATTTTGTTCTGCCGTAAGGATTTGTAACTGCACCTGTTGGAAAATCTTCTTTAATCGGAACAGTATGCGGATCACCGTACACGGTGGCTGATGAACTGAATACTAATTTTTTAACGCCGTGCTTTGACATTATATTACAGAGATTAAGTGTTCCCGTAATATTGTTATGATAGTATCTGAGCGGCTGATCGACACTTTCTCCGACAGCTTTAAGTCCTGCAAAATGAATTACAGCATCAATTCTGTTTTCATCAAAAACCTTATCGGTTGCATCATAGTCAAGTAAATCAACTTTATAAAATTTCAAATCTTTTCCTGTTATTTCCTTAACTCTTTCAACAGCCTTTTCACAACTGTTATCAAGGTTATCGAGAATTACAACTCCGTAACCTGCCTCTAGAAGTTTAACACAGGTATGACTTCCTATATAACCCGCACCGCCTGTTACTAAAATATTCATACTATTACCTCCAATTTATATATTTTTTATTCTATTACTACACTCTCCATAATTTGAGGTTCATATGGTTTATCAGAAAAATCACACGCAGTTTCTGCAATCTCGTCAACCACATCCATCCCATCAACAACCCTTCCAAATGCTGCATAATTTCCATCCAAATGCGGAGCATCCTTGTGCATAATAAAAAATTGTGAGCCGGCAGAATTGGGATTCATTGCACGGGCCATTGAAATAACACCTCTTTCGTGCTTCAAATCATTTTTTATGCCATTTGCAGAAAATTCACCCTCAATCGTATATCCAGGACCGCCCATTCCTGTTCCTTCCGGACATCCACCCTGAATCATAAATCCATTTATAACTCTATGAAATGTAAGTCCGTTATAAAAACCTGAGTTTACAAGTTTCTCAAAATTTTCAACCGTTTTGGGTGCAATATCTTTATACAATTCCAGTTTAATTTGCTTTCCGTTTTTCATTGTTATAACTACCATTTTAATTCCTCCTATAAATCCTCAGCTTTAATAACCAGTGTTTCAACATTACTTACGCATTCTTCAATAATTTTTTCCATATCAAGAACCGATTCAGACTTTAAAATCGGCTGTAATTTCGGTTTTGTTTTGGGGTGCTTAGGAACAAACACCGTGCAACAATCCTCATATGGCAAAATCGATGTGTTAAATGTTCCGATTTTATGTGCAATAGTTACAATTTCTTCCTTGTCCATACCAATTAAGGGTCTGATAACAGGAAGTTCTGTCGCCGCATCAGTCACTGCAAGAGCCTGAATTGTCTGACTTGCAACCTGTCCTATGCTTTCGCCTGTAACAAGTGCCAAACACTTCCTTTGCTCAGATATCCGCTCCGCCACTTTCATCATAACTCTTCTCATAATAATTGTTGTCTCATCATCAGGGCATTTTTCATATATTTCAAGTTGTGGATTTGTAAAATGAACAATGTGCATTTTGTAACTTCCTGCATATTGTGCCACTATCCTCGCAAGTTTTATAACCTTTTCTTTCGCCCTCTCACTTGTGTAAGGATGTGAATAAAAGTGAACCGCTTCAAGTTCAACGCCTCTTTTTGCAGTCATATACGCTGCAACAGGGCTGTCAATTCCGCCGGAGAGAAGGACCATTGCTTTGCCGTTGCTTCCTATCGGCATACCGCCTGCACCATGAATTCTACCGGAATGAACATAGGCGGCAAAATCGCGAATCTCTATATTTACAGTGACATCCGGATTATTAACATCCACGGAAAGATTTGGAAATTTATCCAAAAGATACTCACCGACAGTCGCACAGATTTCAGGGCTCTTCATAGGAAATGCCTTATCCGAGCGTTTGGCATTGCATTTAAAAGTTTTTGCCGAAACTAATTTATCATACAAATAAGTTTCAGCCGTTTTTTCTATAGATTCAATATTTTTATCAGTCTGTTTACACAAAACTATAGATACAATTCCAAAAATTTTCCGAAGTTTGTCAAGTGCCTTATCAAAATCAAAAGATCCCTCAGGAATTATATATATGGTTGACTGTGCTATCCTCGTATTAAATTTGCCACAGTCAGCAATAGAATATCTGATTATTCTAAGAAGTTTATCTTCAAAGGTTCGTCTATTCAAACCTTTTAAAACAATCTCTCCTAATTTTAGCAGTATTATGTCAGACATTTCTTATCTCCTTTTAAATTTTCTTAAAAATATAACTGCATTCTTTATTTCGTTTACAGCAATATCAATTTCTTCTTTGGTATTCAAAACTGAAAGACTTATTCTTACGGTGCCTTCGGCATATTTTCTGTCAAGCCCGAGAGCGTCAATCACATAACTTGTCTTAGTGTTTTTTGAGTTGCAAGCAGAACCGGTCGAAAGATATATTTCTTTTGTTTCCAGCGTATGAAGAAGAACTTCTCCTCTTACACCCTCAAAAGACGCACTTATTATATTAACAGGACTTGAATTACCATTGATAACAACATTATCTATATTTTCCACCAATAGTTTGGCACAATAATCCCTTAAGTTTTTAAGATATTCCCTATTTGATTCAAAATTATCATCGGCAATTTCACATGCAATACCAAATCCGGATATTGCAGGCACATTCAAAGTGCCGGAACGAATGCCTTTTTCCTGACCCCCACCCAAAACCGTAGTCGTTACTTTAGCATCATCTGATATATACAAAGCACCTACACCCTTTGGGCCATGGATTTTGTGCGACGAAACAGATATAAGGTCTGCATTAATATCTTTAAGGGAAACCTTTCCAAAAGCCTGAACAGCATCTGTATGAACTATAATATTTCCTGCCAGATCCTTTATTTTATTTATTGGTTGAATTACACCTGTTTCGTTGTTTACAAGCATAACACTAATCAAAACCGTTTTATCTGTTATAGCATTTTCTAATGCTTCTAAATCTACCACACCGTATTCATCTGTACCGATATAGGTGACTTCAAAACCTAAATTTTGAAGAAATTCGCAAGATTTAAGTACGGCCTTGTGTTCAATTGTAGTTGTAATAATATGATTTCCTTTTTTCTTGTATGCAAGAGCCGCTCCCAGGACTGCAATGTTATCTGATTCGGTTCCGCCTGATGTAAAATAAATATTATCCCTGTTTTTCCCCATAAGCAAGGAAACACGCTTTCTGGCATTTTCAACTGTTTTTTCAGCATCAATTGCTGCAGTGTAAAGTGCTGATGGATTAAAAAAGCATTCTTCGTTTATTTTGACATATTCATCCGTAACTTGCTTATATGCTTTAGTTGTTGCACTGTTATCGAGGTAAATCATATATATAACTCCTTATCTATTATATAATACTATATTTCACACAAATTTTCAAGCATTATAAGAATTAATTTTCAAAAATTCAAGATTTGCTTTTCCAACCGGCATTTTAATCCTTACATATTTTATTTCTGACGGAGAATGACTCTGAACTGTATATTCTCCCGATAAAATATCGAACCGATATATTGATTTGTTTTTAAATGTCTTAGTTGTTGATGTTTCCACAATTATTTCAGATTTTTCACTTACATTAAATCCGATTTCCAAGAAACCGAAAAGTTTTTTCTCAGATACTATGTTAACCTCATTTATCGTGTTTAATTTGCAATTATTAATCAAAACACATTCAGCAGAAATACATTTATATTTTTTAAATATTACTATATATTGATGTTCCCTAATATCAACATTTGCCTTAAGCATACAAGGTCCGCCTTTTTGATAATGCTCATAGTGATTTGCATTAAGCAAGATGCTGCTGTCAAACAAACGCTCTGTGTCAATAAAACCCATAAAGTTCTTTCCTGTTGCACATTTAACATTTCCGTCTGCCCACACTTCCGCAACCAAAAAGGCATCTGAACCGCCGCCGCAAACCTCAATTATAATTTGATTTAACCCCCATGAAACAAAATCTGAGATGTCAAGTTCATATCCGTCAATCTTGTAGCCATCTGTTTTAGGCTCAATATAACCGGCAAAATCGCCGTTTACAGTAATTTTTGCACTTTTGCTACAGGTTATATATAATATTGCTTCTTTTCCGTCACACTCAAAATTTGCGGCGTAAAAGGCTGACAATCCATCTGTGTATTCCTTAAGTTTCAATGATATTGGTTTTGAGTATTTAAACACTGTATTTCTTCCTTTCATCTTTCATGTATAAATAAAAAACCGCAGTTTTATACTGCGGCCTTTAAGACAAATTTAAAGCATCTTAATCTTTTCTCTAAGTTGCAACAGTACCTTTTTTTCAATCCTCGAAACCTGTACCTGCGATATGCCTAATTTGTCGGCAATACTTTGTTGGGTTTCTTCCTTGAAATACCGTAATACTATCACTTGTCTGCTCCTTTTGTCAAGTGTTTCCAAAATTTCCTTTATTAATATTTTATTATCGAGTTTATCAAATTCATTTTCATCGTACTTGATTTTGTCTATCTTGTATTCGTCATCATTTACCGTTTCATACAAAGACTCTGTTGTATATGAATCTTCAAGTGCTTCAAGAATATCATCAACATCAATACCGCAATCTGAGGATATTTCATTTATAGTCGGTTTCCGTCCAAGTTTATTTTTCAATTTCTCCTCAGAATATCTTATTTTTGTCAGATTTTCTCTGGACTTTCTGGGAATCTTTATTATATTATTATCTCTTAGATATCTTTTAATTTCACCCATAATAAGCGGAAAGGCATATGTTGAAAACTTATAATTCATATTTTCATCAAATCTTTTTGCTGCTTTTATAAGCCCGATATTGCCAATACTTACAAGGTCCTCATAATCAACACCTCTGCCAATAAACTTGTGTGCAATTTTATGTACTAATCCCACATTTTCTTCAACTATTATGTCAGTTTGATTCATTAAATGCTCCTATAGTTTTCCTCATTATTACCTTTGTCCCCTCGTTAACAGAAGAAATAACATCCAGATAGTCCATAAATGTTTCCATTACTGTAAATCCCATTCCGGATCTTTCCAGTTCCGGCTGAGTTGTAAACAAAGGCTCCCTTGCCTTTTGAATATTTTCTATTCCTACTCCGTTGTCACAAACTGAAATTTCAATAGTTGCACCGTTATAGCACGCATTTAATGTAACAGTACCCTCTTTATTTCTGTATCCATGTACTATTGCATTTGTAACCGCTTCCGAAACCGCGGTCTTAATATCGCATATTTCATCAACAGTTGGATTTAATTCTGCAGCAAATGCAGCGATTACTCTTCTTGCCAGTTTCTCATTTTGAGGACTGCTCTTAAATTTTAAAGTCATATAATTACTTGACATCAGTTTCTCACCTCGCATAATTTTCCTAACGCACTTTCTATACTTTCATATTCAGGTATAATTTTGTGAAGACCTGAAATGTTTATTATTTTTTGAACAGATTCGTTTGCTCCTGCAATAAAGACCTTTCCCCCAAGTGCTCTTATTATTTTATATCTGCCCAAAACCATTCCTATGCCGGAACTGTCCATAAATTCTAACCTTGAAAAATCAAAAATCAGATTTTGTGCATCTGAAGTTCTTATTTTATTATCAATGAGTTTTTTTATATCATAGGCGTTGCAGTGATCCACATCGCCTTCGATGTTTGCTATGATATAATTGCCTTTTTGTTCAATTTTCATAATTTTCTCCTTTTTTATTTTATAATACACTACTTTATATGAAAAAAAGCAAAAAAAAAGTCGCAAACTCAAAATAAGTTTGCAACTTAAAATTTTATTATAATTTTGAAAGGCTCTCCAAAACCTTGTCAAGCATTTCTTTATACTTGACTCCCTTTTGCTTTTCTTCTTCAATAAGTTTTTCCGGTGCCTTTGCCAAAAATCCGCTGTTATTCAACTTACCCTCGACTCTTTTTACTTCGCCTTCGAGTTTTTCCTTCTCTTTAAGAAGTCTCACTCTTTCTTTTTCGATATCTACCAATTCACCAACAGGCAAATACATTACAGCACCATCCGAAACAGTACTTACTGCATTTTCTTCAAGAAGTTTCGTTTCATCATCAATAAAGGAAACTTCAGATGCAGATGCAAGTTTTACAAAAAAGGGTATTCCCTGCTTAAATATATTTTCTATATCTGTTTTCACATAAAGATGTGCTTTTTTCGAAGGCGGAACATTCAT
>CAKSDT010000037.1 GCA_934446135.1 uncultured Clostridia bacterium | reverse complement strand
AACCGACGGTACCGGAATAGTTCATACTGCACCTGCATTTGGTGAAGATGACTACAGAGTTGGCAGGGATAATGATCTTCCGTTTGTTCAGTTGATAAATACGGAGGGTAGATTTGTAGATGGTACCGGTGAATTTGAAGGTATGTTTGTTAAAGAGGCTGACGCTCCGATAATTAAGGACCTTGAAAACAGAGGACTTCTTTTCCGTGCAATGAAATTTACCCACTCATACCCATTCTGCTGGAGATGTGATACACCGCTTATTTACTATGCAAGAGCATCGTGGTTTATAAGTATGACAAAAGTCAGAGATGAACTTGTTAAGAATAACAGAACTGTTAATTGGATGCCCGAAAACATAAAAGAGGGAAGATTCGGTAATTTTCTTGAAAATGTTATTGATTGGGGACTGTCAAGAGAAAGATATTGGGGAACACCTCTTCCTATTTGGCAGTGTTCGTGCGGACACAGACATGCAATAGGAAGCATTGCTGAACTTAAATCTTTAAGTGACAACTGCCCTGAGAAAATTGAACTTCACAGACCTTATATAGATGCTGTTACTATTAAATGTGAAAAATGCGGCGGAGAAATGAGAAGGGTGCCTGAGGTTATTGACTGTTGGTTTGATTCCGGTTCAATGCCTTTTGCACAATGGCATTACCCATTTGAAAATAAGGAAATTTTCGATGAAAATTTCCCGGCTGATTTTATTTCAGAGGCAATTGATCAAACGAGAGGTTGGTTCTATACACTTATGGCAATATCAACACTTTTGTTTGACAAGGCACCTTATAAAAATGTAATTGTGTTGGGTCATGTTCAGGATAAAGACGGACAAAAAATGAGTAAACATAAAGGAAATGTTGTAGATCCGTGGGATGTTTTGAATAATCAGGGTGCTGACGCTGTCAGATGGTACTTCTATTCAACCAGTGCACCGTGGATACCTAACAGATTTTATGCTGATGCTGTTAATGAGTGCCAGAGAAAGTTCATGGGTACATTCTGGAATACTTATGCTTTTTACATTCTTTATGCCGATATAGACAAATTCAACCCACTAAATTACAAACTTGAATATGACAAACTGTCGGTTATGGATAAGTGGATATTGTCGAAACTTAATTCACTCATCAAAACGGTTGACAGTTATCTTGAAAACTATAAGATTACAGAGGCTTCAAGAGATATTCAGGATTTTGCAGATGAACTTTCAAACTGGTATGTAAGAAGATGCCGTGAGAGATTTTGGCAGAAAGATATGCCTCAGGATAAAATTAATGCGTTTATGACACTTTATACAGTTTTGTTTGAGTTTTCAAAACTTTGTGCACCTTTTGTACCTTTTATGACTGAGGAAATTTATCAAAATCTTGTCAGAACAAATGACAAAAATGCTCCGGAAAGTATACATTTTTGTGATTTTCCGAATGTTAACGAAGATTGGATTGATAAATCACTTGAAGACAATATGGATGTTATATTAAATGTTGTCGTAGCAGGCCGTGCAGCAAGAAACATAGCGAATGTTAAGAACAGACAGCCCCTTTCTGCAATTTATGTTAAGGCTCCGTTTGAACTTGATGATAAATACAGAGGTATTGTTTTGGAAGAACTTAATGTTAAGTCAATTGAATTCAAAGATGATGTTTCTGAATTTGTTGGCTATAAGTTCAAACCTCAACTCAGGACATTGGGACCGAGGTATGGCAAAATATTAGGTAAAATTTCATCATACCTTGCTGAATGTGATACGGTTTCCGCTATGGAAACATTAAATTCAGGCGAAAATTTCAAATTTACTGTTGATGATACGGAAGTTTCGTTGTCTAAGGATGATTTATTAATTGAAACTGTGCAGAGAAACGGTCTTGTGTCCCAGACTGAAAAAGATGTAACAGTTGTATTGGACACAAATTTGACAGACTCGTTGATAGAAGAAGGATTTGTCAGAGAAATTATCAGCAAAATTCAGACGATGAGAAAAGAAGCCGGTTATGAAGTTCAGGATCATATAGAAATATTCTGCGAAGGAAATGAAAAAATAGATTCAATTATTTTAAATAACAGTAATGAAATAATGAGCGATACGTTGGGCGAATCTGTTTCAAAGGGTGTTAAAGGATACTCGAAAGAATGGTCAATTAACGGAGAGAAAGTAACTCTTTCCGTAAATAAATTGTAATCAATAGGTTTATAATAAAATTAATGTGAAAATCCGGGACTTCGGTTGTTTCACATCAAAAAACAACAATAATAAGGAGAATTAATATGGCAAGAGTAACGAAAGACACAATAGTTATGGATGTTTTGAAAATTGATGAAGGAACTGCTCCGTTTTTCCTTAACATAGGAATGCACTGCTTGGGTTGTCCTTCTGCAAGCGGAGAATCAATCGAAAACGCTTGTGCGGTTCATGGTGTTGATGCTGATGAACTTGTTAAAAAAATTAACGAATACCTTGAATCGGTAGGAAAATAATTTATGCTTAAAATTGGTAATGTTAGCGTAGCATCCGGTGTTGTATTAGGTCCAATGGCGGGTGTTACGGATTTACCTTTCCGTGAAATTTGCAAAGAATTTGGATGCGGAATGACTTATTCTGAAATGGTTTCATCTAAGGCCATGCACTTTAATGATAAAAAATCATTATCACTTTTAAATAAAGGTAAGTCGGAAGTGCCGTTTGTCGTTCAGATTTTCGGTTCTGATCCTTATACTATGGCTGAGTGTGCATCTAAAATCGAGAAAATGCAAATTGCAGATATTATCGATATTAATATGGGATGTCCTGTTCCTAAAGTGGTCAATAACGGCGACGGTTCTGCCCTTATGAAAAATTTACCGCTTGCATATGAGATAATTAAAAGTGTTGTTGATGCAGTGAATTTGCCTGTTACTGTTAAGTTCAGAAAAGGCTGGGATCATAATAGTGTTAACGCGGTGGAGTTTGCCCTTAATGCTGAAAAAGCAGGGGTAAGTGCTATTGCGGTTCATGGCAGAACAAGAAGTGATTTTTATACCGGAAATGCAGATTGGGACATAATCAAAGAAGTAAAAAATGCCGTTTCTGTACCTGTAATAGGAAACGGAGATGTTTTTCAGTATTCTGATATAGAAAGAATGAAAGAATATACAAACTGTGACGGTGTGATGATCGCAAGAGGGGCTTTGGGGAATCCGTTTATTTTCAGCGGTCAATCCCACACGGAAAAAGATGTCATAAAAACCGCCTTAAACCATTTGGATAAGTTGGTTGAGTTTAAGGGTGAGTATGTGGCCGTTCGTGAAGCAAGGAAGCATATGTCGTGGTATATTAAAGGTATGCACAATGCGGCTAAATATAAAAATCAGATTTGCATGTCTGACTCCTCAGAGAAAATCAGGTGTATATTAAATAATATAATTTCATAAATATAAGTTTGAAAGGAATACATAGTATGGGACAAGCAAAATATAACAGGGTAATTCTAAAAATCAGCGGTGAGGCATTAGCAGGTGAACAACATTTTGGTTTAAACCAACCAGTTATCACTTCAATTTGTGAGAAAATTAAGGAATGTACTGAACTTGGTGTTCAGACCGCTATAGTTGTAGGCGGCGGAAACTTCTGGAGAGGAAGAAGCGGCGAAGGAATGGATAGAACCAGGGCCGATCATATGGGTATGCTCGCAACTGTGATTAATGCTTTAGCACTTGCTGATACTTTAGAAGGGCTTGGCGTCCCGACAAGGGTTCAGACAGGTATTGAAATGCGTCAAATTGCCGAGCCTTACATAAGAGGAAAGGCTGTAAGACACCTTGAAAAGGGCAGAGTTGTGATTTTTGCTTGCGGAAGCGGAAATCCATTCTTTTCTACTGATACTGCTGCAGCATTGAGGGCGGCGGAAATCGGTGCTGAAATTATTCTTCTTGCTAAGAAAGTTGATGCTGTGTATGACAGTGACCCCAACATCAATCCTGATGCTGTTAAATACGATAAACTTTCGTTTATAGATCTTTTGAACGGAAGACTCGGTGTTATGGATTCAACGGCCGCATCATTATGTATGGACAATAATATTCCAATACTTGTTTTCGGACTTGACGATCCTGAGAATATTATCAGAGCGGTAAGCGGAGAAAAAATAGGAACTATAATAGAATAAAAAAGATTAGCGGAGGTAGTTATTTATGAAGGGTAATTATACTGAATTTGAAAACAAAATGAACAAAACTATTGATGTACTGGTTTCCGAACTTGGAGCAATCAGGGCAGGAAGAGCTAATCCTGCTCTGCTTAACAAGATTACTGTAGATTATTACGGTGTCGCTACACCTATTCCGCAGGTTGGAACCGTCTCTGTTCCCGAAGCAAGGACAATTATTATTCAGCCATGGGATGCGTCAATTTTAAAAGAACTTGAAAAAGCAATTTCTGCGTCCGATCTTGGTATTACACCGAATAATGACGGAAAACAGATAAGGCTTTCATTTCCACCGCTCACTGAGGAAAGAAGAAAAGAGTTAGTTAAAGGTATCAAAAAAAGCGGTGAGGAATCAAAGGTTGCACTTCGCTCTGTAAGGAGAGATGCAATTGAATTTTTCAAAAAACAGCAGAAAAACAGTGAAATTACTGAGGATGATTTGAAAGATATTGAAAAAGATATCCAAAATATTACTGACAAGGAAGTAAAGGAAGTAGATACAATAATTAAGAAAAAGGAAGATGAAATTCTTGAAGTATGATATAGATTATAATAATCTTCCTGAGCACATTGCAATAATAATGGATGGAAACGGTAGGTATGCCACAGCAAAGGGACTCTCAAGAACAGAGGGGCATAAAAAGGGTGCCGATGTTTTGTATAAACTGTCGAGATTTGCCGGTGAGATAGGAATTAAATATCTCACCGTTTATGCTTTTTCAACAGAAAATTGGAAAAGACCTTATGAGGAAGTTCAGGGGATTATGAAACTTTTAGCATATTATCTTTCAAAATGGGAGTTTTACCTTGGAGATAATGATGCAAGAATCAGAGTAATAGGTGATATATCTGACTTTGATAAGACTTTGCAAAAAGCAATTCGTTTTGTCGAGAATAAGACAAAGGACAGAAAAGGACTTTGTATAAATATTGCTCTTGGTTATGGCGGAAGGAACGAAATTGTAAGTGCAGTTAAGAAAATTGCAGATAGATGTATTAATAACGAAATCAGCGTTGAGGATATTGATGAAAAATTAGTATCTGACAGCCTTTATACATATTATATGCCCGATCCGGAACTCGTTATAAGACCCGGCGGGGAGAAAAGAATAAGTAATTTTCTTCTTTGGCAATGTGCATATTCAGAGTTTGTTTGGATGGATATTTTGTGGCCGGAATTTACTAATGAGAATCTGCTTGAGGCAATAAGCATTTATCAGTCAAGAAACAGAAGATTTGGCGGAGTCTGATAATTAGACTCTTAATGAAGGGGAGATTATATGAAGCAAAGAATTTTAACAGGTATAATCGGAGGAATATTACTATTATTGGTTCTTTTTACATCTGATATAACAGTTATAGGTGCTGTGGTAGGTGCAGTTTCATTACTTGCAGTCTATGAACTTTATACAGCGGTTGGTCTTAATAAAAATCTTCCTATTATGATTATTAGTCTTGTTGGTGCAATTACTATTATTTTTAACAGTTATTCAGATAATTCATATTTATATTTTATTCTGTTTGCACTTGTTTTTGCTTATTGTCTTGATATGCTTTTTACAAACGGCAAAACCAATCTTAAAGATATAGGTATAGCAATATTCGGGATAGTTTATATAGTCTTATCAATGATGCATATTGTGTATGCAAGAGAACTTGATTTTGGTAAATTTAATCTGTTTATTATTATTATAGGGGCTTGTTCAACTGATATTTGGGCATATTTCATAGGAGTGTTTTTTGGTAAACACAAACTTTGCGAAAAAATTAGTCCTAAAAAAACTGTTGAAGGGTCAATAGGAGGGTTTGTTGGTTCAGTTGTCTTTTTGATTTTGACAGCCGAGTTGATTTCAAGATTTGCACTTGATGTAAAGGGAGTAAACTACGCCGAAATCATAGTTTTGGGTATGTTGTGCTCTGTATTTGCACAATTGGGCGATTTATCAGCATCAGTAATCAAAAGACAGTTTGGAATTAAAGATTACGGACATATTCTCCCGGGACACGGAGGATTTATGGACAGGATTGACAGTATAATATTTGTAGCGCCTATGGTATACTATTTTTTGTCAGTATTCCCTGTTTTTAAATAATTGGAGATTACAATATGAAAAAAATTATTTTACTTGGATCTACAGGTTCTATAGGAACGCAGACACTAGATGTTCTTGATAGAAATAACGATAAATTTTCAGTAGAACTGCTTACGGGAAATAAAAATGTAGATTTACTTGAAAAACAAATACGAAAATATAATCCTAAATTTGCGGCAATTTCTGATGAAAAGTCGTATTATGATTTGAAAAATAAGATAAAGGATACCAACACCAAATTATATGGCGGTGCGGATGGTATTGCCGAAGCAGTGGAATTGTCAGAGGCTGATATTGCTGTCTCTGCTATTATGGGGGCTGCAGGTCTTATTCCAACATATTGTGCTATAAAGAAAGGTATGGATATAGCACTGGCAAACAAGGAAACACTTGTTACCGCAGGAAAACTCATAACAGAGTTGTGCAAGAAAAATAATGTAAAACTTTTGCCTGTGGACAGTGAACACAGTGCGGTATTTCAATGCCTGAATGCTTTAAAAGACAAAAAATTCTTAAAAAAGATTATTCTTACGGCTTCAGGCGGGCCGTTTTACGGCAAAACTTTGAATGAATTAAAAAATGTTACTCCGTCGGACGCACTTAAGCATCCCAATTGGAGTATGGGAAGAAAAATTACAATTGATTCTGCAACTATGATGAATAAGGGACTTGAAATCATAGAGGCGAAATGGTTGTTTGATGTGGATATATGTGATATTGATGTTTTAATTCACAGGGAGAGTATTGTCCATTCTATGGTGCAGTTTTCTGATAATTCAGTGCTGGCCCAAATGGGGCTTCCGGATATGAGAGGGCCTATAAGTTATGCACTTAACTTTCCTGAGAGGGAGTTTGTTTCGGGAGAAAGAGAACTTGATTTATCAGATATTGGAAATTTGACTTTTGGAAGTCCTGACTATGAAACCTTTAAGTGCTTAAGACTTGCAAAGTCTGCAATTAACTTTGGCGGGACTATGCCTTGTTATTTGAATGGTGCAAATGAAGCGGCTGTTGAATTGTTTTTGGATAATAAAATAGGATTTACAGATATTGCTGATTTGATTGAAAAAGCAATGTCAAAGCATAAAATAGAAGTTAACTATGATATTGATGATATTATAAAAATTGACAAAAGTGCAAGAGAATGTATTTATGAATTAGTCGGAAGGTGATTTTTTGTTAACATTTATTGTTTCAATTATAGTTTTTGGTCTTCTTATAGGTATACACGAGGCAGGTCATCTTATTGCGGCTAAATTGAATGGAATAAAAGTTCATGAATTTGCTATTGGAATGGGTCCTAAATTGTTTTCTTTTTCTACATCTGAGACAGAGTATTCATTAAGACTTATTCCTATAGGCGGATACTGCAAAATGGAAGGTGAGGATGAAGAGTCGCATGACGAAAGGGCGTTTTGCAACAAAGCACCGTGGCGACAATTCACGGTAATCGTAGCAGGTGCAATTATGAATTTGATTTTGGGATTTGTTGCACTATGTATTCTTCTTGGCTCATCACAGCAGATTGTAACGCCAACAGTAGGTAACACAATACCGGGTAAACCTGCAGAAAATGCCGGAATTATTACAGGTGACAGAATTGTTAAACTTAACAACACTAAAATTAACATTCACAGTGATATATCATTTTTTCTCTCAAGAAATAAGGGAGAGGACGTTAAAGTAACTGTTGACAGAATCGGTGAAAAAGTTACATTGTTTGTGACACCTTACGAAGAAGATGGTGCGTATTATTTCGGCTATCATCCATTAGTAGAAAACAATTCGTTTATAAGTACACTTAAACAGTCATTTTATACAGAAATATTTATTTCAAAGGTGATTTTTGTTACATTCGGAGAACTTTTTTCCGGCAAAATCTCAATTAAAGAGTCTTCCGGGCCCGTAGGAATCGTCACGGAAATAGGTAAAGCGGCAAAAATGGGATTTATTAATATCGTTTATCTTGTCGCACTTATTTCTATAAATCTGGGGCTTTTCAATCTGCTGCCTTTACCTGCCCTTGACGGTGGCAGAGCAGTATTTTGTCTGTTTGAAATGGTAACAAAAAAGAAGGTACCGACTAATGTTGAAGGTGCAATTCACAGTATTGGTTTTATAATATTATTGCTCCTTATGTTATTCGTAACTTATAATGATATTACAAAACTGTTTAAAGGGTGAATTTAATGACTAAAAAAGTTAAGATAGGAAACAGGGTTATCGGAAACGGTAATCCGGTTTTAATACAATCTATGACAACTACAAAGGCTTCGGATGTTGCAGGAACGATCAACCAAATTAAAGAACTTGAAAACGCCGGATGCGATATTGTGAGAGTTACTGTGCCGGATATTCAAAGTGCCGAGAGTATATACAAAATTAAACAAGAGATTAATGTGCCTCTGGTTGCGGATATTCACTTTGATTATAAACTTGCACTTATGTGTATAGAACAGGGCATTGACAAAATCAGAATTAATCCCGGAAATATAGGACTTGTAGATAATGTTAAAAAGGTGGTAGTTTCTGCAAGAAATCACAGTGTCCCGATTAGAATAGGAGTGAACAGCGGTTCAGTTGAAAAAAAACTTCTTGAAAAATACGGCGGACCCACACCTGAAGCAATGGTTGAAAGTGCCGAAAATGAAATCAGAGTTTTAGAATCTTTAGACTTTGATAATATTGTAATTTCAATAAAAGCATCTGATGTTAGGAGAACAGTAGATGCTTACAGAATGATGTCAGAACGATGTGAGTATCCGTTGCACATTGGTGTAACGGAGGCAGGAACCGAGTATCAAGGACTTGTAAAGTCGGCAGTTGGACTCGGGACGCTTCTTTTGGATGGTATCGGTGACACAATGAGAGTTTCTCTTACGGCCGACCCGGTTAAAGAAGTTTATGCTGCCAGAGAAATTTTAAAATCGTGCGGAATGTATGATTCGGGGGTTACGATAGTTTCATGTCCGACCTGTGGAAGATGCTCATATAATTTGATAGAAATTGCGAATGAACTTCAGGACAGGGTTAAGAATATTAACAAGAGGGTAAAGATCGCAGTTATGGGCTGTATTGTTAACGGTCCGGGTGAAGCAAAGGATGCTGATTTTGGAGTTGCCGGCGGAAACGGTGAGTGTATCTTGTTTAAGGACGGTCAAATAGTGAGAAAAATTCCATACGATAAAGTAGTCGAGCAAATTTTGAGAGAAATAGATAAATTCTAATACTTTTTATGTTAACAGAAAGAGGTAAATTTTTTAATGAATTTTCTTGAGATATTTAAGGATGTAACTGCATGCCCTATTATGCTTGTTACAAAAGTTACCAATGTTACGCTTAAACCTGCAACAAATACGATGCAGGTTAATTTTACGGTGCCGTATGAATTGAGTGAAGATGAAAAATATGACCTCACATCTGCGATAATGAACGCGTACAGTGTAAACGGGGTGGATGCGATTTACACTGTTGAAATGCCCGAATTTAAAACTAAGCAGCCAAAGCCGCAAAAAGAATATAAAGAGCCGGACGACGGAATAACTATAAAAGGAAAGAAAATAAAGAAAAAGCAATATACTGAAATTTCAGATGTAAATGAAAATTCAGGAAGTGTATTTGTAACCGGAAAAATAATTAAAATCTTAGAACCGAAGAAAACTAAAAATGATAAAACTTTATATAGATTTGAAGTAGCGGGAAAAGATACATTTATAATGTGCAAATCTTTTCTTAAAGAAGAAGAGTCTGAATATGTTACAAATAATTTAAAAGAGGGAATGTTTGTTTCTGTGGGCGGAAAGGCACAGTTTGATACATTTGATAATGCAGTTATTATTATGGCAAACAATATATCTGTTGCTGATGAACCTGAAGATGCTAACCTATACACCGGTTACAAGAAACCTGATGACGGAAAAACAATCAAGGGCAAACCCATAACAGGTGGCGTATATGAGAAAATTGCGAATATTGACCAATATTCGGGTAATGTTTTGATAAAAGGTGCTGTTATTACTGTTGCGGAACCCAGAACTACTAAATCCGGAAAAGTTATATATAAGTTTGATATTACTGATAAAACTTCATCAATCAGCTGTAAATGCTTTCTTGATGCTGCTGAATCAGAATTTGTAATAGGCTCCGTAAAGGCGGGTATGTATTTATCAGTTGCGGGAAGAACACAGTTTGACTCTTTTGACAATGAAACTGTCATTATGGTTAATGATATTTCAAAGTCAGAAGCACCGGTTTATCATGATGATTATGAAGGTAAGAAAAGGGTGGAACTTCATCTACATACGAAAATGAGTATGATGGACAGCGTTCTTGAAATTGATAAAGCTGTGGAAAGGGCAGCTCAATGGGGACAAAAAGCAATTGCGGTAACCGATCATGGAGTTGTTCAATCCTTTCCAGACGCTTTAGATGCCGGAAAAAAATACGGAGTTAAAATTATATACGGTGTAGAGGGTTACCTTATTGATGATTCTTCAAAAGCGGTTAAAGGTGAAGATAAGATGCCATTTGGCGGAACATTTGTTGCCTTTGACATCGAAACCACAGGACTTAGCCCTTTGACTTGTTCTATTATTGAAATAGGTGCTGTTAAAATCGTTGATGGACAAATGGTCGAAAGTTTTAATGAAATGATTGATCCCGGTTTTGACCTTCCTGAATTTACAACCAACTTGACCGGTATTACAACTGAAATGGTTAAAGGTAAACCCAAAATAGATGAAGTATTGCCGAAATTTCTTGAATTTGTTGGGAACTTCCCTGTAATTGCACACAATGCACAGTTTGACTATAATTTTATAAAATGTAAGTGTGAACCCTTAAACCTTACTTTTAATAATACTTGTATTGATACTCTAGAAATGTCACGACACATATACAATGAACTCAAGAAGCACAAACTTGACACATTGGCAAAACATCTTAAAATCAATATGGGAAGTCATCACAGAGCATGCGATGATGCAAACACCTGTGCTGCTATTTTTCTTAAAATGATTGAAAACTTAAGAGAAAATAACCTTAATGATATTTCACAAATTAATGATTATTTGGGCGATGCCGACTACAAACAGTCTAAAACTCACCATATTATAATACTGGTTAAGACTCAAAAGGGAATGAAAAATCTTTATAAGATAATTTCTGAATCACATCTTAATTATTTCTATAAAACGCCAAGAATACCTAGAAAGATTCTTGACAAGTATAGAGAGGGGTTAATTGTGGGATCAGCTTGTGAGGCGGGCGAACTTTTCAGTGCCGTTGTTTCAGGCATACCTTACAGTGAACTTTTGAATATAGCAAAATATTATGATTATCTTGAAATTCAGCCAATTGGCAATAATAGATTTATGCTCGATAATGGCACAGTAGATTCGGTTGAGCAGTTACAGGAGTTTAATAAAACAATAGTAAGACTTGCAAAAGATTTGAACAAACCGTATGTTGCAACTTGCGATTCTCATTTTTTGGATCCTGATGACAGTATTTTTAGAGCAATAATTCAAGCGGGGCAGGGATACAAGGATGCGGACAGACAGGCACCGCTGTATTTTAGAAGTACATCGCAAATGCTTGATGAATTTGATTATCTTGATGAAGAAACAAGGATTAATGCTGTAATCAATAACACAAATTTGATTGCAGATATGACAGATGATGATCTTGCACCGATACCTAAAAAGCAATATGCACCTAAAATTGAAGGTGCTGAGGATGATGTAAGAAATATTTCATTTCAGACTGCAAATGAAATTTATGGGGACAGATTGCCTGAATTTGTTCGTAAAAGAATGGATAAGGAACTGCATTCTATTATAGATAACGGTTTTTCCGTTATGTATGTTATTGCTCAAAGACTTGTTTGGAAATCCAATGAGGACGGTTATCTTGTAGGATCAAGAGGGTCGGTAGGATCTTCGTTTATTGCATTTCTTATGAAAATTACCGAGGTCAATTCACTGCCGCCTCATTATGTTTGCCCAAAATGCAAGTACAATAAATTTTTCACAAAAGGAGAATATGCTTGCGGAATAGACCTTCCTGATGCAGTTTGCCCTGAGTGCGGAGAAAAATTAAACAAAGACGGTCATGATATTCCTTTTGAAACTTTTCTTGGATTTCACGGTGAAAAAGACCCTGATATCGATCTTAATTTTTCGGGTGAATATCAATCTCAGGTACATAAATATACGGAAAAAATATTCGGGCATGATCATGTCTTTAAGGCGGGAACTATTTCTACTTTGGCGGATAAAACAGCCTACGGATATGTTGTAAATTACCTTGCCGAAAGAAATATCACGGCAAACAATGCGGAAAAAAACAGGCTGACATTAGGGTGTGCGGGTGTTAAGAAAACAACAGGCCAGCATCCCGGCGGTATGGTTGTTGTTCCGGATGATATGGATATATATGATTTTTGTCCTATTCACAGACCGGCGGATAAGGATGAGGCTGATTTTATAACAACTCATTTTGATTACGGCAAAATGAAAGGAACGCTCCTTAAATTTGATGAACTCGGACACGACGACCCGACTGTTCTTAAAATGCTTGGTGATATCACGGGACAAGATGTCACAAAAATACCGCTTGATGACAAAAAGGTCATGAGTCTTTTTAGTTCAAATGAAGCTTTAGGATACAAGCCGGAATATATCCACGATGGTGATTTTATAGATCAGGTCGGAACATATGCTGTGCCTGAATTTGGAACGCAGTTTGTAAGACAAATGCTTATTGATACTAAGCCTGACACTTTTGGTGAACTTATCAGAATTTCCGGACTTTCACACGGAACAAATGTATGGGTTGGGAATGCAAAAGATTTGGTTGATAACGGAATTGCATCACTTAAAGAAGTTATTTGTACCCGTGATGACATTATGATTAATCTTATGCACTGGGGTCTTGATTCTAAAGATGCTTTCGATATTATGGAATTCACAAGAAAGGGTAAATTTAAACAGCATAAGGATCTTATTCCTGTGATGGAAGAGCATAATGTTCCGCAGTGGTATATAGATTCCTGCCTCAAAATCAGTTATATGTTTCCGAAAGCACATGCTGCCGCATATGTAACAATGGCATTTAGAATAGCATGGTTTAAGGTATACAAACCTATTGCGTTTTACAGAACATATTTTACGGTAAGAGCAGATGTTTTTGATTCTACCATTATGACAAAAGGCATTGATAAAGTAAGAGAAGCAATAGGTAATTTTAAAAATTCCGATTCAAAACTTTCCGCAAAAGATAACAGTATGCTTACGATTTTAGAAGTTGTAAATGAAATGTATACAAGAGGGTTCGAATTTGCACAGGTTGATTTATATAAATCTGATGCCACTAAGTTTCTTGAAACGGAGGACGGAAAAATTTTGCCACCGCTTTCTTCTATGGGAGGACTTGGTGAAAATGCGGCAAAAGCGATTGCAAGTGTAAGAGACGAAGGTGAATTTATGTCTATTGAAGATTTGAGAATAAGAACAGGAATAAACAAAACAGCAATAGAAGTTTTAAGAACCGAGGGTTGCCTTAACGGTCTTGATGAAACTGCACAGATGACATTTTTCGGAATTTAATACAATTTTTTAAAAAAACAGAATATATTTGGTAACTTCTGCATAAACATAACTATATAACAAAAACTTACAGGAGGATATTTTTATGGAAAATATGCAGATAAACAATGAAGTTACTTTAGAAGGAGAAATTATATCGGAGCCTGAATTCAGCCATGAAATTTACGGCGAAATTTTTAAAAAATTTGTTTTAAGAGTTCCGAGATTGAGCGAGAATTTTGATGATATCGTGATAACAGTTTCGGAAAGACTCTTAACGGGGGATACTCCGGAGGTTGGAAATTATGTTAGAATAACCGGACAGTATCGCTCATACAACAATTATACAGAAACCGGAAATAAACTTGTACTTACTGTTTTTACAAGAGAAATAGAGTATATTTACGAACCGAGCAATACTCCTAATAAGATATATCTTAACGGTTATATTTGTAAGGAACCGGTGTACCGTGTTACACCGTTTGGCAGGGAAATTGCGGATATACTTTTGGCTGTAAACAGACAATACGGAAAATCGGATTATATTCCGTGTATTACGTGGGGAAGAAATGCAAAATTTTCTTCAGGACTCGAAATCGGCACCAATGTTAAACTGTGGGGCAGAATCCAAAGAAGAATTTATAAAAAAAGAATATGTTCCTGTAAAATAAATATGTATTTAGCCTGTTGACAAAATAATTTGTTGACAGGCTTTTATTATATAAGAAACAATTATTCATTGGTCTATCCGTCCATTGAAAGAAGGAAAAAGGAAAGATAAAATAATAAAAAAAGAAATATTTGTGAATTAAATTTGAGACAAATACGAAACAAATTCGAGACGAAATAGAGAAGGACATATGATACAATTTATTTGTAACCAATCTAGATAAGTTACCTCAAATAAAAAAGAAAGCAGGTAATAATAATTGATCCTAACAAATAACTTAACACCTGATAGTGCCTGTCGTACCTTCTTCAGTAATGATATCTATTTTGCTTCTTTTTCTAATGCCATCTTGTTTGATGGAAAACAAGTCATTCGTCCCGAAAGACTTGTACGTTATGAAAATGATATGTCACTTATTATCGATGATACAAAGAGTGCAGAAGATAAAAAAAGAAGAAGGGACATTGTCGTAAAAACAGATGTTGATGGTGTCTGTTGTCTCTTCAGTATTGAACATCAAAGTAGTATCAATCAAGAAATGGTGATACGATGTGGCAACTATGAAATGTTGGAGTATTTAATACAGTTAAAAAACAAAAAGCTTAAAAGATTAGTTCCTCAAGTTATGATTGTTTTTTATACAGGAGATAAAAAATGGAATA
>CAKSDT010000036.1 GCA_934446135.1 uncultured Clostridia bacterium | reverse complement strand
TAAAAATCTGTCCGTAAACAGTCAGGTTTTGATGATTCCCGAGAACATAATTTTTTCGGAAAAGGAAAAGAATTTGATTTTTGAAAATTCCGATGTTTTTTATGATATGGGTTTTGAAATTGAAGATTTCGGAACTTCGGTTATAGTAAGGAGAATACCGGATAATATTGATGTCGGGGACATAAAGAATACTATGCTGGAGATTTCGGATATCGTATCTCAAGGCGGAGATCCCGAAATGATATATGATAAAGCGAGATTCACGGTTGCATGCAAAAGTGCTATAAAGGCAAATCATAAACTTTCCGAAACTGAAATGTATGAACTTGCAAATTCAGCGATTAATGATGAAAATATCAGAACTTGCCCTCATGGCAGACCTGTCGTAATTTCATTGAGTAAGAAATTTATTGAAAAAGAATTTAAGAGGATAGTTTAGATGAAGCAAGATAAAATACCTTTAATTGTTATTTTCGGACCCACTGCATCAGGAAAAACCGCCGCTGCAATAAAAGTGTGCAAATGGATTGGCGGAGAAGTTGTTTCTGCCGATTCTATGCAAATTTATAAGTTTATGGATATCGGAAGTGCAAAACCGAGTGTTTCCGAGATGGACGGCATAAAACATCATATGATCGACTTTAGGGATCCGAGAGTCAATTATTCTTTAGCGGATTATGTTGATGATGCGAAAAAGGCAATTCTTGAAATTCACGGCAGGGGTAAGATGCCGGTACTTGCAGGCGGAACAGGCCTTTATATAGATACAATTATAAACGGTATTGTTCTTTCTGAAGCGGAAAGCGATACTAAGTACAGGGAGTATCTTTCAGAACTTGCTGAGAAAAATGGAAATGAGTTTGTTTATAATATGCTTGTTCGGGTTGATAAGGAATCTGCCGAAGAAACTCATCCTAATAATTTAAAAAGAGTGATTCGTGCATTGGAGTTTTTCAAATGCACAGGAATAAAAAAATCCGAACACAAATTAAAATCAAGAGAAATTGAGGGACAGTATAACATTTTGAAATTCGGTATGGATATGCCGAGAGATATTCTTTATGACAGAATTAATAAAAGAGTCGACATTATGCTGGAGAACGGTCTTGTTGATGAGGTTAAACGCCTCATAAGCATGGGTGTTTCCGAAAATTCAACTGCTATGCAGGGTATTGGATATAAAGAAACCAGAATGTTTATAAATGGGGAAATAACTTACAGTGAATTAACAGATATGATAAAACAGTCGACAAGAAGATATGCCAAAAGACAGATTACATGGTTCAAAAGAG
The DNA here is from genome assembly GCA_934446135.1 of uncultured Clostridia bacterium. Classification (GTDB taxonomy): domain Bacteria; phylum Bacillota; class Clostridia; order RGIG6154; family RGIG6154; genus CAKSDT01. The sequence goes on along the minus strand of CAKSDT010000036.1, from coordinate 14,171 downwards.
AAAAGGACACTGTCTGGGTTAATCCGTTGGAAAAAGATTATTTTAAATTATTTCAAAAAACTATAGAAATATCCGAAATTTTGTAGTATAATTAAGTCGAGTATAATCAGGAGGGTGATTTTGTATGAATAAACAAGTTAATTTACAGGATGAGGTTTTAAACTATGTCAGAAAAAACAATGTTCAGGTTACTATTTATCTGACAAACGGATTTCAGTTTAAGGGTCTTGTAAAAGGATTTGACAGTTTCATTATAATAATAGAATGTGAAGGAAAACAACAACTTGTGTATAAACATGCGGTTTCCACAATTTCACCGTGCTCCGGAATAGATCTTCAAAAGATTTGTTTAAAAGGAGAGTAATTGATGAAAAAACAGTCAGGCTCTTTGGTGATGCTTGTCGGTGTTCTGTGTGCATTTTTGTTGATTGCTTATAATATTTATGTGTTTTTGTTTGTTAATATAAAAACAGAGATAGTTACGGAGGGCAAAATAGAAAGTGTTATTAATGCCGACGGAATTTCTGTGAGAGATGAAACTGTACTTCTTGATGAAGAAGGCGGTATAATTAACAACTATGTTTCCGAGGGTGAAAGAGTGTCTAAAGGCACTAAAATTGCAGCATACTATGATGCAGAAGTTGATGCGGACAAGCAAGCAAAACTTAAAAATCTGAACGAGAGAATGCTTAACCTTGAAAGATTGCGTGATGAAAGACTGTCTGCATCCGAAACAAAGATTAATGCCGATTCTGAGGTTTCCGAACTTATCCCTGCTGTAATAGAGTCGCTTCACAATGGTGATGGAACCAAAATGTCAGATGTTGAACTTAAACTTGCTGAAATGATTGATGAAAGAATATCGTCAAGTTCTCAGGATGTAAATGCAATTATTTCGGATTTGAAAAGTGAGAAACAGGAAATAGAAAATACGATAAGCGGTGATAGGAAGGATATATACGCCCCGCAGGGCGGAGTTTATTATCAAAGCAAAGATGGCTATGAAACTGTTTTTTCATTTGATTCGGTAAATGAACTGTCTTTAAGTGATTTTAATAAAATCTCTGTTGACAACAACTCAAAAAAAGAAAATGGAGTTATCAAACTTGTCAATAATTATGAATGGAAGTTTGTGGTTCCGATTTCGGAAAAAAAGGTTTCGGGCCTTAAAACAGGTTCTGTAATAAAACTCAGATTTAAGGATTTTGATAATCAGATTTATAAAACCGATGTTGTAAGCATTTCTCAGCCTAAAAACGGTAAAGTGCTGCTTGTGCTCAGAGGATATGAGAATTGCACACCTGTGTTTACGACAAGAAAACTAAATGCCGATATAATTTTCAATTCGGAACAGGGGCTTAAGTTTAATAAAGATGCAGTGAAAGTTATAAACGGTGAAAGCGGTGTTTATATAGTAAAAAAGAGCGTGGTTCGTTTCAGAAAGATTGATATTCTTGCGAGCGATGATAAATATGTTGTGGTGAGAGAAACAAACAGCATTGATTATCCAAACCTTATGCTTTACGATGAAGTTGTGGTGTCTGGCGACGCTAAAGAAAACGCTATTATTAAATAGGAGATAGATGTAATGAGTATTGTAGACAAATTTTTCAATTATATGGGATTTGAAGTTAATGATGATGAAGTTGATGAGAAAGACAACCAGCCGAAAGATGAAAATATTCGTGAATTCAAGGCTGAAAAAAAGCAGAGGCATACACAGTATTCGGGCAATCAGAGAAAAACTAAAATTTTCGATATAGCACCTCAAAGTCAGAGTGCCGGTATGCAGGTTGCAATTTATAAACCTAAGCATTTTGATGATATTAAACTTGTTGCCGATGAACTTAAAAACGGCAAACCTGTCATTGTAAATTTTTCTGAAATTTCTGATAATTCATATTCAAGAATGTTAGATTGCTTGAGTGGAGTTTTGTATGCTATAGAGGGAGATTTGATAAAGATAGCAAATTATATTTATCTTGCCTCGCCTAAAGGAGTTCATGCCGTTGGGAATGTTACTGCCGAATCGCTTTTCGGAAGTTCGTTTGAGAATATATTTAAATAGGAGATATGTATGCAAAGAGAAATTGTAGCCGGGGCAATAAGAACGATGGGAGATATTGTGGGGTATATAATTTGGGCAAGAATACTCATTTCTATTTTTACGGGTAGGTCTGATAATCCGGTATATAGATTTTTGGTCAATATAACGGAACCTATCCTTGCACCTTTGAGAAATTTGCAGATATCTTTGTTTAAATCTTCGATGCTGGATTTTTCGCCGATTATTGCGTGGTGCCTTATTGATTATGTTATAGTACCGCTTTTGATAAAATTTGTTTATGTAATATAAAAACAGGAGGTAAAAATATGCTGACACCGGTAGATATTCAAAATATTGAATTTTCTAAATCTTTTAACGGATATTCAAAACAGGAGGTAGATGAATTCCTTTCGAGACTTCAGTCTGATTATGAAGCACTTTATAAGGAAAGTGTAACAAATAAAGATAAAATTGCTATGCTTAGTGATTCTTTGCGGGATTATAAAGCGATGGAAGATGCGCTTAAAAACACTCTTATGTTTGCTCAAAATACAGCAGAGGATGTTAAGAATAACGCCCGTGAGAAGGCTGAAACAATAATTCAGCAGGCTAAACAGGATGCTGAAAAAATTATGATTGATGCAGAGAAAAGCGTTGTAGATTCAAAAAGGGAACTTGAAAACATTAAAAGTCTTTATTTGTCATTTAAAAATAAATTTGACAACCTTTTGGATCTTTATAAAACACAACTTCGTGAGATAGAAACGGAAGAATAGGAATATGATTATAAACGGAGTTGTATTTTTGTTAATCCTGCTTGCAGATCAACTGACAAAGTACGCGGCAGTGTCTTATATCAAACCTGTGGGAAGCATTACTGCTTTGAAGGGATTACTTAATTTTACATATGTCGAAAATACAGGAGTTGCATTTGGCCTTTTCAGCAAGATACCAATGTTAATACTTCCTCTGATAATTGTTATATTTTTTATGTGTGTTTATGTTTCTTTTAAGGCATACAGAAAGGGATATAGACGCATTTCAATTCTGCTTACGGCAGTTGCAGCCGGTGCGGCCGGAAATATATTGGATAAAATTTTCAGAAAGTTTGTTGTTGATTTTATCGAATTTTCTTTCTTTGATTTCCCGGTATTTAATTTTGCCGATGTAGTGATATGCGTAGGCATAACTGTTTTTGCAATACTCATTTTGTTTACAAAAGACGGTGATTTTTTTGAAAATAATAAGCCGGAGTGATGGCGTCAGAATAGATGTCTACCTTGCCGAACAATTAAATAAGAGCCGTGCTTTCGTAAAAAAAATGTTTGATGAAGAGTTGGTTTCGGTTAACGGTAAAAAAGTAAAATCATCTCAGAAAGTTAAAATTCAGGATGAAATTAATTATGAATTACCCAAAATAGTTGAACTTAATGCAAAACCTCAGGATATACCGCTTGACATAAGGTATGAAGACCGGTATCTCTTGGTTGTAAACAAACCTAAAGGAATGGTTGTTCATCCCGCTCCGGGAAATCCGGAAAACACTTTGGTAAATGCGGTTATGGCACATTGCAGGGGCAAACTTTCTGCAATAAATTCAGTTATGAGACCCGGAATTGTTCACAGAATTGATAAAGATACATCGGGACTTTTGGTTATAGCAAAAGATGATAAGACCCACCTTGGCTTGTCATCGCAACTTAAAGATCATTCTATGACAAGGGTGTATAGATGTATAGTTAACGGCAGATTTAAAAGTTTAACCGGTACGGTTAATGCACCGATAGGAAGAAATCCGAATAACCGAAAAAAAATGGCGGTGACTATGTCTAATTGCAAAGACGCGGTTACTCATTATGAAGTTTTGGAGGAATTGAACGGCTTTTCTTATGTGAAATGTGTGCTCGAAACGGGAAGAACGCATCAAATAAGGGTTCATATGTCTTATTTGGGACACCCTCTTCTCGGAGATGAACTTTACGGTGACAGAAATAAAATTGGAGTGAAGGGGCAGGTTTTACATGCCGGCGTGCTTGGATTCGTTCATCCGATTACGGGGGAATATCTGGAATTTTATTCCGAACTGCCGGAAGAGTTTGAGAAGATATTGGAAAAATTAAGGATGTGAGTACAGTGAAAATAAAAGAAAATCTTATACTTAAACAAATGGGCGATGAGTTTGTTGTGGTTCCGGTCGGAAAAGGCGTTATTGATTTCAAAGTTATGGTTACACTTAACGAAACAGGTGCCTTTTTGTGGAATAAATTGACTGAATCAAAAACTGAAGATGAACTTGTTGAATGTATGATTTCAGAATATGATATTGATAAGGAAACGGCATTAAATGATATAAAAGAGTTTCTTAAAATTTTAACAGACAACGGACTTTTGAAATGAGAAAAGAATTTGAAATCAAGGATATGATACCTGTCATTAAAACTGTGATTGAAAGCGGGCAAACAGTAAAATTAACGGTTACAGGGAACAGTATGTATCCGCTTCTTGTCGGAGGAAGAGACAGGGCGGAACTGTCATCTCCGGTGAAACTTAATAAGTGGGATGTCATACTATACAGAAGAAAAACAGGTAAATATGTTTTTCACCGGATTTTGAAGATTAATCACAGTAATGGCGAACTGATACTTTGCGGTGATAATGAAACAGTAAAAGAATACGGTGTAAATGTAAGTGATGTTATAGCAAAGGCTGTTGCATTTGAAAGAAAAGGAAAAGAATTTAAATCCGGAAATGTTTTATATAAAATTTATTCATTTTTGTGGTGTATTTCTTTGAGGATGAGAAAGCCAATGTTTAAATTGATGAGAATGGTTTGTTTTTTTTGTAAAAATTAAAAAAAACTCTTGATTTATTGATAATATGGTGCTATACTGATAATAGAATATTTGTGTGAATTGCAAAATTCATATGTGGGGGATTAGTAATGAAAATTAAGATGAAAGCAATTATTACATTGACATTGGTTGTATGTTTGCTTCTTACAAGCGGAGTTTCTGCTTTTGCGGCTACATACACATATTCGACACAGTATACTGTAGATAACGGTAAAGTTGCAACAAGGGTTGTTGCCAAGGCAGCATCTGTTACCGGTGAGGTTACATATTATGCAACTAACGGTGATGGAGATATCGTTTATATCGATCAGAAGACTGCAAGTGACAATTCTGCAAACTTTGAATACATAGCAGATTCGTCTGATGTGGTTATTTCAAATATGAAATTTGGAGGAACGAATGAGTCTGCTTCTCAGGTTGTAGGTAGTGAGGACAGCGAGGGCTATTACACTGTTAATGTGTATAATGATGCTGATCAGTCTGAAAACCCTCAGCCTATTGCAACAGGCAAAGTTGAAGCAAATGATAACAGTAATTTTGAAGGTAAATATCTTGCAAGAACGATAAGCCTTTCAAGTGTTACAGATGTAGGTAAGGTTTATTGGGTTGAAGAGGGCAAAGATAAGAGCAGTAAGATTGATATAACAGATGAGTGTGTATTTATTAACGGTGTTCTTACTGTTTATAGCAATAAGGTTGCATCAAACGGCAGTCTTTATATTGTAGATACCGGTTCGTCTTATGCTACAGTCTTCCTTGGTGATCATATCTATGATTCTGCATCAAAATCACACACTGTGTTGTTCAAAGTAAATGGCGATGTTGATGAATACGGTATAGTTCTTTCTTCAGGTGAAATTACCGATACGACTTCAGATAAATTTGTTGAAGCGGATATTACCGATATGTCTAAATTAGTTAAATTCCAGGCTTCGGGCAAAGCAACAGACGGTTCTGCTGCCATTGCACTTGTTGATGATTCAGATACACATTTTGCAACCGGTAAGTATGTGAAAGCATATTATAAGAAAGGTAATACTTATTATGTATCTGCTAAAACTTATACTCTTGCAGAATAATTGAAATTATCGTATAGTTTTTAACATATATTAACCTGTCATGGGATGGGTGAAGGGGGATTGTTGGTATTATGAAGAAATACGTAAAGCCTGCTGTCGAGGTAGTTGAATTGGTTATATCAGACAACATTGCGGCTATTGCACCTAGAACAGTATACAGAAGAAGCAGCAGTTCGAATGTTTTAACAAAAGATTCGGCACTTGAAGGTACTTTTGAAGTTCCTAACGGATTGAGCACAAGTAATGTGGGTGCGTAATATTGAAATATAGTATTGCGGATGTTACTCTTGAAGTAGAGGGTGCTGAAACAAAGTTAATTACTGAAAGATTGTATAAGTACTCGTGCTTAAGTAAAAGCGAAAGTCTGCCTGACATATCTGTTTCATATTATGAAAATGACAAGATAGAGATATGTGAGGATTCAGGACTTCTTCCGGATAAGGTTTCGGGATGGAAATGGAAACTTGATGGGGAGACTGTTACTGCGTACGATGTTAAACGGACTTATGATTTCGTTTTGTCTTCGGTTATGTTAAATTATAAAAATAAACGGGCAGTTATCCAAGTTCACGATACCTGCCCGTTTAGTGGTGTTAAAGCGGAACAGGTATTTTTTAATTTAATCGGATACGCATTTGCACTTTTAATGCCCCAGTATAACGGAATCGTTTTTCATTCATCAGCATTTTCCTACAAAGGGAACGGAATTTTAATTTCCGCTCCATCAGGTACAGGAAAATCAACTCATACTTCATTATGGAAAAAACAATATGGTGACGATGTTGTTATTTTTAATGATGACTCACCTGTAATAAGAAGTACAGAAGACGGTCTTTTTGCTTACGGGACTCCATGGAGCGGTAAAACCGCTATTAATGAACCTTTAAAAGTTCCGCTTAAAGCAATAGTTTGCATCCGGCAGGGTGCCATTAATTCGATTAAGAGATTAGATGTTAAGACGGCTTTTTTCTGCTTGTTTAATGAAACCTTTAAAATACCGGATAAAGATAATTTGGACAAAATTATGGATGTGCTTAATAGTATTATCACTCATATTCCGGTTTACGAGTTAGAGTGTACAATTTCGAAAGAAGCGGTTGAGTTGCTGAAAAATGAACTTAATCTGTGATAAGGTGGATAATTATATGAAGAAAATTTCTATGATAAGTTTTACTGTTTTGGTATTGTTTTTTGCCTTCTCAACTTCGGTATGTGCTAAAGAATTTAGTGATCTAAAAAATGAACATTGGGCTTATAATGATATTTCAAAACTTATAGAAAATGGTACAGTAACCGGATATTCTGACAATACTTTCAGACCGGAAAACAAAGTTACAAGAGCAGAGTTTGTAAAAATGTTAGGCGGTACCGTTAAAGGAAATGTATGTGAATACACGGATGTAATTAAGGAACACTGGGCATATGATTATATTTTGAATTCCGGAATTAAAGTTGACAGTGCCGAGTTCCGTCCTGATGAGTTTATAACCCGTTGCGATGCTGTGTATTTTATGTGGCAGCAGGATCAGTATGGCAGTGGCAGTGATATGTCGGCAATTAAAATTCCGGGTGTGGTTTTGAATCAAATTAATTCGGATAAATATATTAATGCTGTAAAGTGGGCCTATTCAAAAGGCATTATGAACGGTGATGACGGCATTAGTTTAAGATTGAATGATTTTCTCTCAAGAGCAGAAGCAGCAAGTCTTATAAACCGTGCAATTGCCCATAAATCAGTATCTAATGAAAAAATTGCTGATGTTATGAATGAAAGTATACTGTCCGGAATTTATGAAAAACTTGATATATTTGACATGCCGTACAAAAAAGACGAGCCAATTACAAACGGCGAAATTATGAATGCTGCTGCAAGAATGTTAAAGAATCAGTATAATTTAACACTTTCTTCTTCAAATGGCTATAAGTACGCACCTGCGACTGAATTTGTTTTAGAAAAGATTAGAAGTAATACAGATGATGCAGAGCAGATTGCAGGTGAGAATTCTGACAGATTGTCTGCTGCAGAAATTATGACATATGCTTATATATTCTCGTGTGACGGTTCAGCGTATCTTGGTGATACAGATGATTATTACGGTGATGCAGATAAGCCTGAAACATTTATAAAGAATATGGTTTTAACTTATGCAAATAAGAATAATCTCATATTCTCTTTTGATGGCAAAATGAAAGGTGAGGAGATTACAAAATCTGATCTTTCTGTATTGCTTCTTCAGTTGGAAACATTACTTCCGTCAGCGAGAAGTATTTCAAACGGAAAAGTTACGCACGAAAAAGTAAGTCTTTCCGATTTTCTTTATGCGGACAGGTATGTAAATGCAATTCCACTTTCGGACTTGCCGTCAGATGTATATAAATTGAAAACAGGTTCCTTTTCCGATGATGACAGTTTAATTATGGGGTATAGGTATGCACGCGACTATAGTGCGGCATTTGAACAAATAATAAATGAAATCTCAACAGTTATGAATAATAACGGTGCTGAGTTTTATGTAAGGTATTATCCTACTTTGATTTCCGTATCTGATAATAAGACCGCATTCAGGGTTAGAGTTTATTGTGCTAAAAACGATAATGTACTGAAATTTTCTGAAATTATTGGAAATATTGTAAGAAGTGATTTTGTACCTGCTGCCAATACAGCATATATATTAGATATTTCAGTAAACAAACATTTTTCATCAATTTATTCCGACACTGTGGATAAATTTATTATTGATGATATTATATGGAGTGAGTAATAACTGTGGAGGAATATATGAATAATACTAATGAAGTGAGCAAAGAGTTCAGTAAAGACCGTGAAATCAATCTGATAGAACTTGTAAACGCTGTTTTAAAAAGATGGTGGATGATATTTATTCTGGTAATTATAGCGGGTGTAGCCTCCTATGTATATACAGATCTTCGTATAACACCGCTTTATACTGCAACGGGAACATTATATATTTCAGTAGATAAGGCTGTTGACGGTTCTGATAATTTTGTTTCTGCTGTAGATTACAATGATATTATGTCGGCAAGAGAACTTACAAAAACATATATGCAAATTCTTTCAAGTAAGACATTTTTTGAAGAGGTTATTTCAGAATCAGGACTTGATATTGAACCTACAAAGGCACAAAAAATGGTATCGTTCTCTAATAAAGATGAAACACTTATTATACAGGTAAATGCGATGGGACCTGTACCGAAAGACGCTGCAACTTTGGTTGAAACTGTATTAAATTGTTCTCAGGCAGAAATTTCGAGAGTAATAACAGGCGGCAGGGTAAAAATTATAGATCACCCTGTTATACCTAAATTTCCGTCATATCCAAGCAAGAAGAAAAACACATTTTTTGCTGTAATTATTGCTTTTGTGATAGGAACGGCATTGGCAGTATTTCTTGAATTGTTTGATGATACTATCAAAAACCTTGACATTATATCAGAAAAATATAATATTCCTGTTTTGGGTGAAATACCGTGTATAACAGATACTCAGTCTATGGGAAATCATTATTCACAGGCTTACGCGACGAAAACCAGGACCAAGTCAAAAAAATAGTTTTATTTATATAGCGTCCCTGCAACGGAACCGTTGCGGGGACAATTTTATTTGACAAAATCATCGAAATATGATATTTTTATAAGGATAATGAAACTGCTGTGTTTATTTAGGGTTCCTTTTGTTTTCTAAGCCTCAAAGACAGGGAAGTTTTGTTTGAACTTATGATAAGGCAAGGCATAAACTGTTAGTGAGGCAAGAGGTGATAAAATGAGTTTAAAGGTTGTTAAATTCGGCGGAAGTTCTTTGGCAGACGCAAATCAGATGAAAAAGGCTGCCAATATTATAAAAGCAGATGCCGGAAGAAAATATATAGTAGTTTCGGCTCCGGGCAAGAGATTTTCCGGTGATATCAAAGTTACTGACCTTTTATACAGTTTGTATGATAACAGAAACAGTGAAAAATTCGACTCTGTTTTTTCGGCCGTTAAATCCAGGTTTTATTCTATTATAGACGATTTGGGAATAAAGGTAAATCTTGAAAGAGAGTTTAATGAAATAGAAAAAAATATAAAAATAAGCACTACCCCCGATTATGCTGCAAGCCGCGGAGAATATTTAAATGCAATAATTTTTTCAGTATATACGGAATTTGAATTTGTTGATGCGGCAGAAACAGTGTTTTTTGATAATTTCGGAAAATTCGATTCTAAAAAGACATACAATGTTCTGAGAAACATTTTGCCTGAAAAACAGGGGTGCGTTATTCCCGGCTTCTTTGGGAGCAATCCCGATAATACTGTGAAAACATTTTCAAGAGGCGGATCAGACATAACAGGCTCTATTATAGCAAGGGCAGTTAATGCAGATGTATATGAGAATTGGACAGATGTTTCAGGAATGCTTATGGCAGATCCTGCAATTGTTGATAATCCTAAAGTTATACCGTCAGTTACCTATCGGGAACTCAGAGAACTTTCATATATGGGGGCCGTGGTTTTGCATGAGGATGCAGTTTTTCCCGTAAGCGAAGCCGGTATACCGATAAATATAAAAAACACGAATTTTCCTGAACATAAAGGTACAATTATATCGGCAGAACCGCTTGAAAATATCAAATCAGGTAATATTACAGGTATTGCAGGAAAAGTCGGTTTTTCATCCATATTGGTTGAGAAAGATATGATGAACAACGAAATAGGCATAGGAAGAAAAGTTTTACAGATTCTTGAAGAATACGGTATATCTTTTGAACATTTGACTTCAGGAATTGACAGTATGGGGGTAATTGTTTCCACAGAGTCAATTAAGGATATAAAAGAAGAAATAATCGATAAGATAATAAGAACTGTTGATGCAGATAGCGTTTCCGTTGAAGACGGAATTGCCCTTATTGCTGTAGTCGGTAGGGGCATGATAAAGGAAAAGGGAACTGCGGCAAAAGTTTTTACAGCTGCTGCAAATGCAGGTGTGAATATAAAACTTATTGACCAGGGATCGTTTGAACTCAGCATTATTATAGGGGTTGATGAAAAAGATTATGTAAAAATCATCAATGCACTCTATAAGCAGTTTGATAGCGAATTTTGTAAATAGATGTTGACAAAATTAGTTTGTTGTGCTATAATTTCGTTAAAATTAAGTTTTGAGGAGGGAAATGAAATGAATTTTTATGCTGACAAAACATTAGAAAATTCTTTCGGTGCAACTTCTGCTGCATCTTGTTTCTCTTGCTCACAGAATGCTGATATTGTAAACGCTGCAATAATTGCAGCGTTTATTTTTATTCTCGTCATATCAAATATTGTTAGCGTGCTAAACTTTATTATGCTAATCGTGATTATGAGTGTTTTCAAATTAAGACATAAGTTAAAACCGATAAAATATTAATATATTTTTAACTGAAATGTTAACGGTTTTGCTTATGCAAAGCCGTTATTTTAAATTATAGGAGGTTTTTAAATGGACATAATAGACTTTCACACACATATCTACCCAAAAAAAATCTCAGAGCGGGCAGTGTCGAGTATAGGCGAGTTCTATAATTTAAAAATGACCGGCTCGGGTACTTCGGAAACACTGCTTACGGGAAAAAGAAGGATAACAAAATTTTTGGTTCATTCGGTTGCGGTGGATGAAAAACATGTAGAACCTATAAATAATTTTATTATTTCGGAATGTGCCGAACACAATGAACTTTTGGGGTTCGCAACTATACATAAAAATTATAAAGACAAGGTCGGGGAGTCTGAAAGAATTTTTTCGGAGGGACTTAGAGGTATAAAAATACATCCCGATACGCAGAAGTTTAATATGGATGACAGGGAAATGTTTGAACTTTACGACTATCTTCAAGAAGTCGAAAAGCCTATACTAATACATTGCGGGGATTACAGATATGATTATTCGCATCCCAAAAGAGTGTGTACTATACTTAAAAACTTTCCAAAACTAAAAGTTATTGCAGCACATTTTGGCGGATGGTCAGTATACGATTTGGCACTTGAGTATCTTAAAAATGAAAACTGTTATGTTGATACATCAAGTTCTTTTGCAATGATTGGACTTGCCCGTGCAAAAGAGCTTATAAATATATACGGTGCTGAAAGAGTTTTGTTTGGTTCTGATTTTCCTATGTGGAATCCGGAAACGGAACTTGACAATTTTCTTAACCTAAAATTAAGTGACAGACAAAATGAACTTATTTTATGCGATAATGCAAAAAGACTTTTAAATCTTGATGAGGTGATAAAATGAACAATATTGTGATTTCGGATATTACATTAAGGGGGGACGATGATTTTGCCCTTAGTTTCAAAGAAAAAATAGAGGTTGTAAAATATCTTGACAGACTTAATGTTGATGTAATAGAAGTTGCACCTATAAAAAACGGGAAAACAGACATATTGTTTCTGCATTCTGTTGCACCTACAATTAAAAACAGTACACTTTCTTGTGTTGCAGAACTTGATGAAAATTCGGTTGTTCAGACTTTTGACGCGATTAAAGAGGCAAAAAACAAGAGAATACATATAATGCTTCCTGTTTCAACAGTTCAAATGGAATATGTACTTCACCTTAAACCTAATAAACTTATAGAAAAATTAAAATCAGTTGTAAATAAAGCAAAGGAACTTACGGATAATATTGAGATTTCTCTTAAAGATGCAACGAGGGCGGAAAAGGATTTTCTTGTTGATGTATTAAATTTTGCGGTAAGTGTAAAACCCGAAATGATAACACTTTGTGATTCCGCAGGCACAATGCTTCCGTCAGAATTTTCTGATTTTGTTACGAATTTAAAATTAAAAGTTCCCGAACTTGAAAAACTCAATTTATCTGTTGAATGTTCAGATGCCTTGGGTATGGCTTCTGCTTGTGCAATATCCTGTATAGAAAATAAAATATGCGGGATTAAATCGTCAGTTCTTGACGGAAACTGCCCTTCGCTCAGTAATGTCTGTCATATTCTTAAAGAAAAGGGAAATGCTTTGGGAGCGGATACAAAAATTAATATGTCGGTTTTGGATGATTCAATTAAGAAGATAAAACTTATGCTTTCAAACAGAAATAATACATCACCTTTTGACGGCGGAACAAATAAAGAAATTACAGAAAAAATCACAATCACATCGGAAGACAGCATTTCGACAGTGAAGAATGCGGCCGTTAAACTCGGATATGATCTCAATGAAGAAGATGTAAGCCGTGTGTATGAAGAGGTACAGAGAATTGCCGGAAATAAAGACATAGGCGTAAAAGAATTAGAGGCTATTATAGCAAGTTCTGCAATGCAGGTAGTGCCGACATACAAACTTAAAAGTTATGTTATCAACAATGGCAATATTATAACTCCTACCGCCCATGTAGTGCTTGACAAAGGCAGTGAAATAATGCAGGGCGTATGTGTTGGTGACGGACCTATAGATGCTGCTTTCCTTGCAATAGAGCAAATTACCGGACATCATTTTGAACTTGACGAATTTCAGATTCAAGCAGTGACTGAGGGAAGAGAAGCAATGGGATCGGGTTTTGTCAAACTTATTTCGGACGGCAAATGCTATTCGTGAAAGGGAATATCAACAGATGTTATAGGTGCAAGTATAAATGCTTATATAAATGCACTTAACAAAATTTGTTTTGAGGAGGAGAATAAATGAACTTATCATTTTCAACTAACAGATGGGACAGTCTTTCCTTAAATGCTTTTGTTAATATTGCATGTGAATACAAATTTTCAGGAATAGAAATACATGATGTAAGAAATTTAAGCGACAGCGATATAAAATCCACATATCATAAACTTAAAGAAAAAGATATTTTTGTTCCGTGTATCGATATGGTGACAGATATTACGCAAGATCTGAACAAAGCATTTGACGAATTTAAAAAATGTTTAAATACTGCCGAAATGCTTAAAGTGCCTTACATCAGACTCAAATTTTCGGGTACTTCAAATTCGGAAGAATTCATAAAAGCGGTTTTGCCGGATGCCGAAAAGTGTGGGATTGTACTTTTGGTTGAAACAGTTGGTCAGTATTCGGATACATCCAAATTAAGAGAACTTTTATCTGTTTTTTCAAGTGATTTTGTTGCTGCTCTTTGGGATTTTCATTATCCTTACAGAGTTTGCGGCGAATCACCGGAAACAACGGTTACAAACCTTGGTGCTTACATAAAAC